>DASUHB010000043.1 GCA_036273715.1 Gemmatimonadaceae bacterium | reverse complement strand
GATACGCAGCTCGGCTCGAGCCCAACCACGCACACACCGGCGCGAATCTCAGCGCGCAGCGTGTCGAGAATCCGGTGCAGCATCCGCTTCGCGAGATCCAGCATGCCGTAGTCGTAGAGCGGCCGCCCGCAACACAGCGAGACGTGCGGCACGATCACCTGATAGCCTGCTGCCTCGAGGACCTCGACCGCCGCCTGAGCGGTGGTAGGATGAAAGTGGTTGTTCCACGTATCAGGCCAGAGAATGACGCGCGTCTTGCCGGCGTTGCGAACGCCGCGCTTCCGGAACCACGCCTTGAACGTCTGCGGCGCGAACACTGGAATGCGCCGCTCCGGCGCCATCGTCACCAACGCCTTTGCGATGTCGCGCAACACCGGCGTCTGGGTGGCGAAATTCGCCACGCGGGGCATGCGTGAGGCGATTCGAGCCCACCAGTACATGAGCCCGAAAGCGTATGCGGCAACCGGACGAAGGCGGCCCTTGAAATAGTGCGAGAGAAACTCTGCCTTGTAGGTCGCCATGTCGACGTTCACCGGGCACTCGCCGCGACACCCCTTGCACGCCAGACACAGGTCGAGCGCGCTCTTCACCGTTTCGTCCCGCCAGCCGTTGCCTAACGGATTGCCTTCGAGCATCTCGAACAGCAGGCGCGCACGGCCGCGCGTCGAGTGCTTCTCCTCGCGCGTGGCCATGTAGCTGGGACACATCGTCCCCGTATCGTGCTTGCGGCACTTTCCGGTTCCGACGCACCGGTTCGCAGCGTACGCGAAACTCCCGCGATCGTCGGCGAACGAGAAATGGGTCGCCGGCTCCCAGGGATGGTAATGTGTCCCCCACCGCAGGTTCTCATCGACAGGATAGGCGTCAATCACCTTGCCCGGATTCATCTTCCCGAGCGGGTCCCACGCCGCTTTGAATTCTCGGAACGCGTGCATGATCTCGTCGCCGAACATGATGGGCAGCAACGACCCGCGCGCCTGACCATCGCCATGCTCACCCGACAGCGAGCCGCCGTACGACGTGACCAGATGCGCCGCCTCATCCAGGAACCGCTTCCATGTCTCGATGCCAGCGGCCGTGTACAGATCGAAATTGATGCTGCAGTGAATACAGCCTTGCCCAAAGTGCCCGTACAGCGATGCGGCGTAGTGGTACTTGTCGAACAGCTTCTGGAGATCGCGCAAGTAGTTGCCGACATCCTTGGGCGCGACGGCCGAGTCTTCCCAGCCGGGATAGAAATCCGGAAGGTGGGGGATTTTGGACGTCGAGCCGAGCCCTGATTCCCTGATTTCCCAGAGCCGCTTCTCTTCGCCGCTGTCATCGATGAGCTTCCCACTCGGCGCGTTAGGCAACGCCGCGAAGGCCGCCATGAGCCCACGTGCCTGGTCGTCCGCCGCCGGCTTGGTGTCCGCGCCGAACTCCACCACCAGCCATGCGTTGCCGTCGGGCAGCATCGCCCGCCCCGCCGTCGACATCCCCTTGTCGTGCATGTACGTGAACATGCTGCTGTCGATTCCTTCGAGCGCGATCGGATTGTGCGTGTTGCAGAACGGTACCTGATCGCCCGCCGTGAAGATGTCGGCAAAGCCGAACACGACGAGCGTGCGACACGGCGGGCTGTGCACGAGCCGCAGCTTAGCCTCGAGGATCGTGACGCACGTGTTCTCCGTTCCCACGAGCGCACGAGCCACGTTGAACCCGTATTCGGGCAACAGCTGCTGCAATGGATAGCCCGAGACGAGTCGCGGGATGTGCGGAAACTTCTTTCTGATCTGATCGGCGTACGTGTCGCGGATGTGCTTGAGCCGCGCGTAAATCTCGCCGCGGCGGCCGCCCGCGGCGATGATCGCTTCCAGCTCCGCGTCCGTGGTGGGGCCCACCCACATGCGCAACCCATCGTAGGTCAGGATCTCGAGCGCTTCGGTGTTCTCCTCGACCTTGCCCGCCATCTGCGCGTGCATGCCGCACGAGTTGTTGCCGATCATTCCGCCTAACGTGTTGCGCTGGTGCGTGGCCGGATCGGGACCGAACGTGAGGTGCCGCTCCTCGGCCTGGTTTCGCAAATCGTCCAGCACCGTTCCCGGCTCGACGCGCGCCCACTTCGCATCCCAATCGATCTCCAGCACGCGATTCATGTACTTGCTCATGTCGATGACCACCGCCGCGTTGCAGGTCGAGCCCGCGAGATCGGTGGCGCCGCCGCGCGCGAAGATGGGAACACCGAATTCCCGGCACACGGACACCGTGGTCACGACGTCGTCGGCGTCTCGCGGCACGACGACGCCGATCGG
>DASUHB010000042.1 GCA_036273715.1 Gemmatimonadaceae bacterium | reverse complement strand
ACCGCGTCTTTCCGCGCAACGTCAGCAGCCATCGCCGCGCCCTTTCGTGCATCGATGTCGTGGAACACGATCACGGCGCCATCGATCCTCTGGTCACTCGTCTTGTACGGACGGACGACCATGGAGTACCAATGTCCGGTGCGATCTTGAACGTCGGTCTCGTTCACGCGCAACGAGTCGATGGCCTCCGAGATCATCGACGAGAGGATCGTGGAGTCGAGGGTCGAGCGAAGATCGGCGATCGGCCGGCCGACGTCCGATGGGATCAGGTTCATCAGCCGTTCGGCGCCGGCCGTATATCGCCGGATGCGCTGATCCAACGTCACGATCACGACCGGCGTCCGGATGCTTGCGGCGACGTTGTTCAAATCATCGTTCAGCGCGTTCAACAGCCCATTTCGATCCTGGAGCTCATCGTTGACGGTGGTGAGCTCTTCGTTGATCGATTGGAGTTCCTCTTTCGCGGTCTCGAGCTCCTCCGCGGTGCTCTGCAACTCTTCGTTGCTCGACTGAATTTCTTCATCTGCGGCGCGCAACTCCTCGATTTCCGAGTCGTGTTCTTCGACGATGGATTGCAACCGGAGCTTCAACGTCGCGAGCTCTTTCTCGAGCGACGCGACAGTCGGCCGCTTCCGCGACCCTTTGGGAGCCGGCTCCACGACATCATCGCCCTTGCGTTGGGCAGACGGCCGACGGCGCCGGTTAGGCGCTCGGGCCGCTTGCGACGGCGCGTGAGGCCCCACGTGCCCGCCGCGGCGCGTGCCGTCACCCTCGACGGGGCTCTCGGCTCCGGGATCGGGTCTGGTGGCACCGACGCGTTGGGCGCTCGTCTCGTGATCCCGCGTCGGAGATCTTGCGACGAGCACTGTCGATACCGAATGCGCGCGGCGTGCGTACAGGTGGTGTCGCTTGTCCACGGTCGCAAACAGCGTCTGCGCCGCGCCGACGGACTCCGACGGACCAAGGAACAGCATGCCGTTCGGATTCAGTGCGTAGTGGATGATCGACAGCGTCCGGGCCTGGAGCTCCGGTTGAAAGTAGATGAGGACGTTGCGGCAGCTCACGAGATGAAGGTGCCCGAGCGGAGGATCCCTCGTCACGTCCTGTCGCGCGAACGTGCACGACGTCCGTACCTCCGGATTGACGCGATATTGGTGCTCGTGATGTGTGAAGAACCGATCGAGTCGCTCGCGCGACACGTCGGTCTCGATCGTTGCCGAATAGACGCCGCGCCGAGCCACCGATATCGCCTCCTCGCTCAGGTCGGTGCCAAAAACTTGAATCGGGTTGGAGCGGTTCGCCTGTGCGAGATATTCCGTGAGACATATCGCGATCGAATATGTCTCCTCTCCAGTTGCACAGCCCGGGACCCACACCCGAATCGCTTCGTCCGCGCTCAGGCCCTCGATCAATCCCGGGAACGCGACTCGCGTCAGGGCTTCGAAGGCCGCTGGATTGCGAAAGAATCGCGTCACGTTGATCAGGAGATCGCGCCTCAACGCGACGACTTCCTCCGGATCGCGGCGGAGTAGCTCGAGATACTCGGCGAGCGTGTCGACCTTGCGGAACAACATTCGCCGGAGGACGCGCCGCTGCATGGTTCCGCGCTTATAGCCCAATGAAGTCGATGCGAGACCGGGCGCGAACGACATCGAGGACGCGCGCGAGCGGATTGATCCCGACCGATGGCGTTTCCTTGCCGACTGGCTGAGGAACCGGATGCAGCAGCGGATGCGAGGCTATTCGCGCGAGATGCGCCGCGATGTCCGCCGGCGAGAGGACAAAATCCACGGAGCCTGTCCCGACGGCGGCGCGGGGCATGGCATCGTGTTGCGCAGAGGAGAACTCCTGCGCGAACGTGATGCCCCCCGCCTCTTTCACCGCATCGATGCCGCGGGCGCCGTCGGCCCCGGTTCCCGAAAGGACGACGCCGATCGCCGAGCTGCCCGCCACGTCCGCGAGCGACTCGAAAAAGGCATCGATCGGATGTGGAAGCTTGTCTCGTTTCCGGCTCTCGAGGCTCAGATGGCCGTCCGCGAGTGTCATGACCGTGCCGGGCGGAATCACGTAGGCGTGATCGGGCTCGACGAGGAGGCCTTCTCTGGCCGTGACGATCGGAATCTGACTCGTTCTGGCGAGGATGTCGGGGAGGAAGCTCTCGTGGGACGGATCGAGGTGCTGGACGAGTCCGTATGCCATGCCGGTGGTTGCCGGCAGGTTGGCGAGCAATTCCTGGAAGGCCGCCAGCCCGCCCGCCGATGCGCCGATGCCGACGACGGTGGGAAGGTGTGGGTCCCCGTCGTCAACCCCAGAGGGAGTCATCGGCGCGCGGGGCAAATCAGTCCGCCTTACCGAGTGCGGTATTGCATCTCATCGCCACACCAACGGGAGTCGCAGGCCGAGGAAAACGGACGTGCCCGATTGAGAAACGGCTCTCAATATTGGCGGTCGGCGCGGGCGGACGCCATGGGTGCAGGTTCCCTTCCCGGTTCACCCAGGCGCCTGCGTGGTGGCTTGCGCCTATAATCCGAATCGACGAGATTCAGATTATCTGACTATCTGAAACCGGGAGGCATTGTGGCTGGATCCGAGACCGGACGTGTAGGGAAGCGCGGAACGCTGGTCATTCCGGCGAGACTTCGCCGCCGATTCGGCTTGGACGAGGGCGCCCTCATCATCGCGGAGGAGCGGCCTGACGGCATCCTCATTCGACCCGCCATCGCGATTGCGACCGAGACGTACTCCCCGGAACGCAAGGCCGCGTTTCTCATGGAAAACGCTGTGGATGCCGGCGACTACGCAGGCGCCAGGGAAGCTGTTCGTCGAATGGGACTCGATCCAGCGCGCGTTCCACACGGGCGACCGCCGCGCGAACGGAAATCACAGCGAGCGCGAAAGCCGCCACGCCGGTGATCGCTCGTGCACCAACAACCGCATCGGGGTCTCGCGTCGAGTCTGATCGCGTATTCCTCGATGCGAACGTGCTCTTCTCGGCGGCTTATCGCCAAGGGAGCGGGCTCGAAGGACTCTGGGGCGCGACCAACATCGCTCTCATGAGCTCACCGTACGCGATCGAGGAGGCGAACCGAAATCTGGATGATGGAGCCCCGCGTACGCGCCTTCACGAGCTGGTGTCGGCGCTCGAAATCGTACCCGATATTAGCGGCATCCATCCGCCAACCGGCGTCGCACTTCCGGAGAAGGATCTCCCCATACTTCTGGCGGCGATCGCAGCAGAGGCCACGCACTTGCTCACAGGCGATCGAGCGAACTTTGGCCGGTACTACGGGAGACGCATCGCGGGTGTCCTAGTCCAACGGCCGGGCGACTATCTCGCAGCGCGGCGTTAGGGAACAGCCCGGACTTCTGGCGTCCAGATGGGCTCGCAGGTAATAGCGGCTCTCACATAGTGATCCGTCGACTGCAGGTACGCGGCGAACGCGCCCTCGACTCCCGGGACCGTGCCCAACGTCTCGAGCGGCGCCTCGAAGACGGCCGTCACGTACTCGGTGAAATGGTTTGGGTTCGACGCAGTTGGCGGCGGGTTCGAACTGCAGTTTCTCGATGACCGTGACGGGGCCGACGCTACCGG
This sequence comes from Gemmatimonadaceae bacterium, assembly GCA_036273715.1. Classification (NCBI taxonomy): domain Bacteria; kingdom Pseudomonadati; phylum Gemmatimonadota; class Gemmatimonadia; order Gemmatimonadales; family Gemmatimonadaceae; species Gemmatimonadaceae bacterium. The sequence goes on along the minus strand of DASUHB010000042.1, from coordinate 12,281 downwards.
CGGGGGCCGGGACAGGAGCAAGAAGCACAATCGCAAACGACAGCGTGCTGACTAACGCTGGAACGTTCACGGTCGCATTCGGCATCTCCATTGGCGTTGCGTTCGCTCTCGTTCCGATTGGCGCGCTACTGGTTGGTCCAGTTGGTGTTGATGCTCTCGATGTTGCTCGCTGCCCACTGCTTGAGAAACATGTTCATGCTGTTCTCGCGGGAAGCAGCGTCGTTGGAGACTCTCACGCAGAATCCCTTGCCCCCGCTCACATCGGCGTGGATCGGATACTTCTGCTGAACGTACGCGTTGAAGCGGCTGGTGATCCCGTTAGGCCCGTTCGCCCCTGCGTCCGCCGGAAAGAGCGCGTAATACATGCGGCTGCCGAGCGCCGGCTTCGCCGGGTCTTTCGGGTCCTGAAACCTGCGCATCCACCACACTTGGCCCGGCGCCGCCGCACCGGCGGCAGCCTGCGCCTGCACACCGGGCGCCCCAACGCAGGCCATCGCAACGAAAAAGAACGCCAGGCGGACGAGGCGTCCGGCAGAGGCTGCACGCTGTATTTGGCACACGACGGTTGGCTCCAGTCCAGGGTTACGGACGCCGACATGCGTGACTCGAATATGCCAGCGACTGTGCCCGGCGCAAGGCCGTCGGCAAAGCTCGAGCGGGCCGCCGGTGCACGACGCACTCGCGGAGAGCGCGTACGGGGCGCTGGCGGCAGCGTTAGGCGCTCTCTGCTTCCGTATCTAGGGCTCGGGCAGCCGACACCCAGGTGTGTCACGCCGACGCCGGCGATGAGCGCGGATTGCCAAGGACCGCTCGCGTGCCGTCGAGGTGCTCGAAGAGTCGAATGCCGGAGCCGAGTAGGACCGCCGCGAGGTCGACCTTGATTTCGCTCCGAACCGAGCGACAGGCTCGACCTGCCGTGCGGCCGAATCGACTCGGCCTCATATGCGTTCGATAGCAACAGGCATCTTGACCTGGCCGGCCTATACGCCATCCGTTATAATATATGGCGTGATACGCTCGTTCGCGGATGCGGCCACGGAGGACCTGTTTAACGGGGTGAATAGCCGGCGAGCGCGGGCGGCGTGTCCACACGACCTCTGGCCCGTCGTGCGGCGCAAGCTCACCCAACTCAACCGCGTTCGCGATCTGCGCGAGCTGGCGGTGCCGCCCGGCAACCGGCTCGAGGCGCTCACGGGCTTTCGGAAAGGGCAGCACAGTATTCGTATCAACCAGCAATACCGCGTTTGTTTCCGCTGGGAGGCGGGCTATGCCGACGAAGTCGAAGTCACGGACTACCACTAAGCGCGCCACGGGCACGTCACGCTCGCTCGTCCAGCGGCGACTGCCCACCAATCGACCGCCGACCGCGCCTGGCGAAATGCTGCTCGAAGAGTTTCTCAAGCCGCTTGGCATCTCGCAGTCGGCCTTCGCGATTCGCTTGGGCGTCTCTTTTCCTCGCTTGAATGAAATCATTCGCGGCAAGCGTGCGGTCACTCCCGACACGGCGCTGCGCCTGGCGCAGGTGACCCGGATGAGCGCCGATTTCTGGCTCGGGCTACAGTCCGATTGGGACCTGTGGCACGCGCTCCGGTCGAAGGATGCGAGGCAGATTGCCAAACTGGCGCCGCTGCCCCGCGCCGGCTGACGCTGAATCCACTCGCGTAGCGGCCGCCTAACGAACGCGGCAAGGGCCAAAGGGGCTCTTGAATCCTTCCCTTGGGTGCGATGATGGGTGGCGCGCACTCGGTGCGGCCGGCCGTGCTGCGCCCAGGTCACGCCGCCAATCGGTCGCACTTCGAGCGACCCCCACTCGTCAAAACAGATTACCGCCGCCCGCGGCTGGCACGGACGGTAGAGCGCGCGGACGCGGTTTTTTTGATCGAATGCGGGATCGGGCCGTTGCATCGCGATCCAACTAATCCATAGTATCCAATCAAGGACAACCGGAACCATCACCAGGCTCACGACGCCTCAACGCCGAGTTATATTGGGCGGGTCGCTGCTGCTCACGGCTCGGGCCAAGATGAGACCACGCTTTCGAATCACGGCCATCTTTACACTCCTCCTCATGGCCCAGCTCGTCGTGCTGGGGAGCGGCCTCGTTTGCCCGATGCTTGCCCAAATGGCATCCGCGTCCTCCGCGATGCCAGGCATGCACATGGCGGGGCCGGCCTCGACGTCCATGCCCAACGACATGTCGGGACCGTCTGGTTCCGGCCAGCGTAGTGCACCGTGTCGGTTTCCGTGGGCGCCTGATGGATGCCATGGCCTCACGCCGTGCTCGCCGGCAGTCGACAAGGCGCCACGGGTTGCGTTCACCACGCAAACCGCGCCTCGACACGACGCCAATGCGTTAGTCGTTCTCACGCCTCCAGCGCGGAACGTCGTTCCCGAGCTGCCGCCGCCCAGGGTCTAGGGTCTCCACACAATCGTACCCGCCGTCCGCATAGCGCTGCGCCTCCATCGGCGGCGCGCGCGGGCTGCATCTCGCCGCGTCGACTCGCTGTCGACGGTGGCGCGGCCTTCACCGTGGACTCTCATGACCCCTGTATTGATCTCACGCACAATTCGGTTCGCGACCGCCGCATCGTTCGCGGTCGGCGCGTTGCTGTGGTGCGCTACTGCGCACGCACAGATGGGGCGGCCGGGCCTGCAGCAGCACGGACTGCAGCCTGTTGTGCACCGCGCCGCCGATTTGGATTCGTTGCTCGCACTCGCGCTGGCCAACAGCCCGCACGTCGCGGCCGCCGCCCATCGCCTAACCGCCGCTCGAGCGCGGATCGGGCCGGCGGGCGCCCGCCCAGATCCCATGTTGATGGCCGGCGTCCTCGACTTCCCGTATCAGCGGGCCGGGTACGGCGACAACTTCACCATGAACATGGTTCGCCTAACGCAGACCCTGCCGTATCCGGGAAAGCTCACGCTCGCGACACAGGCGGCGCACGACGACGAGTCGGCGGCAAGCGCCACCCTCGATCAGGCCAGGCTCGACGTGGTGCGAGACGTGAAGACTGCGTACTACGAACTGGCGTTCGTGCGCCGTGCGCGGGACATCGTGCAACGGAATTCTACCGTCCTGGCGAGCCTGGTCGCGATCTCGCAAGCTCGCTATCAAGTTGGCACCGCGACGCAGAGCGATGCGCTCCGGGCGCGCATCGAAGCGGCTCACCTGGGCGATCAGGAAGCTGCCCTCGACGCTGAGGAGCGCGCCGCGCTTGCCCGGCTCAACGCACTGCTCGATCGCCCGAGCGACACGCCGGTCGACTCCGCGGCCGTTCCGCCGCGCATCGCCGGACTCGCGGTTGCCGACTCCGCCGAGCACGTGCACTTCACGTCGACGGCGCTCGGCGCCGCGCCGGCGAACTCGCCGATGCTCGGCATCGATTCGCTCACCGCGTTAGCACTGTCGCACAGCCCGATGCTCCGCGCGCACGACGCACGGATCGCGGCGCAGGAGCGACGGCTCGCGCTCGCCGAGAAGGCGCACTTGCCGGATTTCGACGTTTCGCTCGAGTACGATCAACGTCCGCACTTCTCCGATTACGTCTCGTTTTTCGTGTCTGTACCGCTTCGCCTGCAACACGGGCGCAAGCAGGATCAAGAGGTCGATGAGGCCCGCGCCGAGCTCGACGCGCTGCATGCGGAGCATGTGGCGCAGGTGAACACGATCCGCGGTCAGATCGCATCGCTGGCAGCAGATGCCCAACGCGAACGAACCGAGCTCGCGCTGTCGCTCAAGGCGGTGTTGCCCGAAGCACGCGCCGCGCTGGCATCGGCGACGGCCAGTTACGACGTGGGTCGGATCGACTTTCCGTCGCTCGTCGATGCGCAGGCCATGCTCTTCACCGAGGAAACGGCCTACGCACGCGCGCTCACGGATTTCGCGACGACCATCGCCCAGCTCGAGAGCGTGGTTGGCGCGGAGGTGGTCAAATGACCTCCAACAACGATTGGCCGACGGGCGGCGAGTCAGACGCGCGCACGACATCGGCATCGTCAGGTCACCGTCGCACGCTCCGGCGCGGCTTGTGGGTAGGCATCGCGGCCGTCGCCCTCGTCGCGGCCGTGTGGGCCGGCGTGGCACGCTACCGCGGCGCTCGGGTTGCGACGCCCGCGCCGGCGGCCACCAAAACGGCGATGGGTGGGATGCAGGGCATGCAAGGCATGTCCGGCGGAGACACGGCGACATCGGGCGCGGCCGTGACGTTCACGGCCAACCAGGTCCGGCAATTCGGCGTGACTTTCGGTGCCGTCGCGGTACGACGTCTCGACAACCGCGTTCGCACCGTGGGCACCGTCACGTTCGACGAGCGGAAGCTGACACAGATCACGCCGAAGTTTGGCGGGTACGTGGAGCACCTGTTCGTCAACACCACCGGACAGGCGGTTAGGCAAGGCGAGCCGCTGGCCACGATCTACTCGCCGGAGATCCTCGCCGCGGAGGAGGACCTCCTCGTCGCCGGACGCCTCGCACGCGCGGCAGGCGGCGACACCGTGCCCGGCGTGCCGGGCACGGGCTTCGATCTCCTCGCGGCGGCGAGGCAACGGTTGTCGCTCTGGGACATTTCCGATGCGCAGATCGACTCCGTCCTGAAGACGGGCACGGTCCAGCGCGCGCTCACCTTATATGCGCCGGCACCGGGTGTGGTGATCGCCAAGAACATCGTACAGGGACAAGCCATCCAGCCCGGCATGGCGCTGTACCAAATCGCCGACTTGTCCACGGTGTGGATCGACGTGGCCATCCGCCAGGGGGACGCCGCCCTCGTTAGGCCTGGCTCGGCGGCGACGATCGACCTGACGTCATTTCCCGGACGGCCCTTCACCGGCCGCGTCGGCTACGTCTATCCGACCATCGACTCGGTCGCACGAACCATTCATGCTCGGGTTCAGGTGCCTAACTCAAGCGGCCTCCTCAAGCCGGGCATGTACGCCACCGTCTCTCTCGCCACGCCGTCGCGCCGCGCGCTCACCGTCCCGACCACGGCCATCGTCAATACGGGCGAACGAGAACTCGTGTTCCTGGACCTGGGCGACGGACGCTTCGTACCGCACGACGTCGAAACCGGCCGCACCGCCGGCGACTATACGGAGGTGCTCTCCGGACTCGAGCCGGGACAGCGCGTCGTCACGTCGGCGCAGTTCCTCCTCGACTCCGAGTCCAACCTGGCCGAGGTGATGAAGAGCATGATGGCCCAGATGAACATGTCCGACGTTGGGCGTGCGCAAAGCATGCCGGGCATGGACATGTCGGGCCATGGAGCGTCGCAAATGAACGCGAAGGGCGCCCCGATGAAAGGAATGAAGGGAATGACGCCTCCGTCATCCACCTCTGTCCCGCGGAGGTAGAAGATCATGCTCACACGCATCATCGAGTGGTCGGTGGGCCACAAATTCGCGGTCCTGCTCGCGACGGCGGCGGTAATCGTCGCCGGCATCTGGGCGCTGCTCAGCACACCGGTGGACGCGATCCCGGATCTCTCCGACGTGCAGGTCATCATCATGACCGAGTGGCCGGGCCAGGGACCGCAGCTGGTCGAGGATCAAGTGACCTACCCGCTGGAGACGGAGATGCTCAAAGTGCCGCACACCAAGATCGTGCGCGGCATGAGCCAATTCGGACTCTCGGCGGTGTACGTGGTGTTCGATGACGGGACCGATCTCTACTGGGCGCGCTCGCGCGTGCTCGAGTATCTGAGCTCGATTCGCGCCAAGCTGCCGCAGGGAGCCGTCACGACGTTAGGCCCCGATGCCACCGGCGTCGGCTGGGTGATGCAGTACATTCTGGCCGACACCACCGGTCGGCTCAACCTGGCGGAACTGAGGAGCCTCCAGGACTGGACCGTCCGCCCGGCGCTCGCCGCCGTCCCCGGCGTAGCCGAGATCGCCTCGTTAGGCGGATTCGAGAAGCAGTATCAGGTGGTCGTCGACCCGGCGAAGTTGCTGGCGTACAACATCCCCTTGGAGCGGGTCGTCCAGACGGTCCGCGCGTCGAACGAAGACGTGGGTGGACGCGTGCTCGAGATGGGGGGAGCGGAGTACGTGGTGCGCGGCAAGGGCCGCTTCACGAACCTCGATGACATCCGGAAGATCGCGCTCGGTACGGGCTCGGGCGGTTCGCCCATCACGGTAGGAAACGTGGCGACGGTGCAGCTCGGGCCGGAGATTCGGCGCGGAATCGCGGATCTGGACGGCAAGGGCGAAATCGTTACCGGCTGGGTGGTGATGCGCTACGGCGAGAATCCGCTGGCCGTGATCAATCGCGTGAAGCGCAGGATGGCTGCCGTCCAGGCGTCGCTCCCCAAAGGCGTCGTGTTCGTCGAGGGCTACGATCGTTCGGGGCTCATCGAACGGGCGATCGCGACGCTCAAGAGCAAGCTGATCGAAGAGTCGCTCATCGTCGCCGCGGTCACGGTAATTTTCCTGCTCGATGCGTCGAGCGCCCTGGTCGCGATTCTGACGCTTCCGTTAGGCGTGCTCATGGCACTGCTCGCCATGCGGCTCCTGGGGCTCAATGCGAACATCATGAGCCTGGGCGGCATCGCCATCGCGATCGGTGTCATGATCGATGCCGCGATCGTGATGGTGGAAAATCTGCACAAGCACATGGAGCGAAATGCGCACGCGGAACACCCGCGCACGCACTGGGACCTCGTGCTCGACTCGGTGAAGGAAGTCGGCCCGGCGCTCTTCATCTCACTGCTGATCATCACGGTGTCGTTCGTTCCGGTCTTCGCGCTCCAGGACCAGGAGGGGCGGCTCTTCAAGCCTCTCGCCTGGACCAAGACCCTGTCGATGGGCAGCGCGGCGCTCCTTTCGATCACGCTCGTGCCCGTGCTCATGGGCCTCTTCATTCGCCGCCGCGTAAGGCCCGAGTCCGCGAATCCCGTCAACCGCCTTTTCATCCGCGTTTACCGGCCGGTCATCACGTTCGTGCTTCGGCACCGGTGGCCGGTCATCGGTGTCGCGGGCATGGTGCTTCTCATCACGATCCTTCCGTGGTCGCGACTCGGCAGCGAGTTCATGCCGCCCTTGAACGAGGGGAGCATCATGGACATGCCGTCCCTGTTTCCCGGTATCGGCACCGGCCAAGCCAAGATCATCCTGGAGCAACGCGATGCGGCGCTCGCCCGCATTCCCGAGGTGCGCACTGTGTTAGGCAAAATCGGTCGCGCCGAAACGGCCACCGATATGGCACCGATGTCGATGATCGAGACGATCGCGATCCTCAAGGACACGAAAGACTGGCGGCCAGGAGTCACCTACGATTCGATCGTCAGCGAGGCGAACCACACGGTCCGCACGCCCGGGGTGGCGAACATGTGGTCCATGCCGATCAAGAATCGCACAGACATGCTGGCATCTGGAATCAAGACGCCAGTCGGAATCAAGATCTTCGGGCCAAGTCTCGACACGCTGCAACAGATCGGCGAGGAGATCGAAGGGTTGCTCCCGGTGGTACCCGGCACCAATTCCGTGTTCGCGGAACGCACCGAGGGCGGCCGGTATGTGGACGTCGTCGCGGACCGGGACGCCGCCGCGCGATACGGGATGACCGTGGGCGACGTGCTGATGGCCGCGAGCGCCGCGATCGGTGGCGCGGACGCAGGCCAGGTGATTCAGGGGCGCGAACGCTACAGTGTGCTCGTGCGGTACCCGCGCGCGCTGCGCGATGACCCGGCGGCCATCGGCAACACGCTCGTCGCGACGCCAGGCGGCGCCCAGGTTTTGTTAGGCGAGCTCGCCCGAATTGCGATCGTGAAAGGACCCACGCTCATCAAGTCGGAAGGCGGCTATCTCAACAACATCGTCTACGTGGATGTGCGCGGGCGCGACGTGGGCAGCTATGTCGTGGATGCGAAGCAGGTGCTCCAACGACAGCTGAACCTTCCGCCCGGGTATCGCCTCGAATGGTCGGGGCAGTTCGAGTCCATGCAGCGCGCGGCAAAACGGTTGCGCATTGTGATTCCCATCGCACTGGCAATCATTTTCCTCCTGTTGTACTCCACCTTCGGCAGCCTCGCTGAGAGCGCCATCGTGATGCTTTCGCTGCCGTTCGCGCTCGTGGGTGGCGTGTGGCTCATGTGGTTGCTCCATTACAACCTGAGCGTAGCGGTGGCGGTCGGATTCATCGCATTGGCCGGCGTCACGGCCGAAACAGGCGTCATCATGCTGATCTACCTCGACCATGCCTACCGTGCGCGCAGCGAGGAGGGACGGTTGGGAACTCGCGGCGACCTCGATGGTGCGGTGCAAGAAGGCACGGTGCTACGGGTTCGCCCGCTGATGATGACGGTGACCGCAATCATCGCCGGCCTTTTGCCGATTCTGTGGAGCCAGGGGACCGGCGCGGATGTGATGAAGCGCATTGCGGCGCCGATGGTGGGCGGCATGCTCTCGAGCACGCTGCTGACGCTCATTGTCATCCCGGCCATCTACTCGATCTGGAAGGAACGGGAAGTTAGGCGTGTGGCGTTGCGCCGACTCTCTGGTTCTGCGGAGCCGGTATGAACCCTCACGAGCACGGTCCTCGTGCCGGGCACCACGCGATGGCGGAAGAACATGCGCGCCACGATGCCACCCAGGCCAGGCGCGCCGGCCACGACGTGGCAATGTTCCGCCGGAAGTTCTGGGTCTCGCTGCTCCTCACGCTCCCGACGCTCGCATGGGGACACATGCTGCCGCACGCGCTCGGCTACACCGCGCCCCGCGCGGAGCGGCCTGCTCATTCGCGATCGCCGCGGGCTCGAGGAGGCGCGGAAGGTCGACACGGTAGTCTTCGACAAGACCGGCACGCTCACCAGGGGCGAGTTCGGCGTCGTGGACATCGCGACGATTGATGCGTTCTCGGCGGACGACGCGCTCCGCTTCGCCGCCGCCGTGGAGCGCGACTCGGAGCATATGATCGGGCGCGGCATCGTGCGAACGGCGGAAGCGCGCGGCCTAACGATACCACCGGCGTCCGGGTTCGAAGCGCTGCCCGGCCAGGATGTCCGGGCGACGGTCGATGGCCGTGAGCTGTACGTGGGCGGCCCGGCGCTCCTGCGAGCGCTGTCGGTGGCCGTGCCGCCAGCGTTAGGCGCGGCGGCGCAGCGGGCAGGAGAACGCGGCCAGACCGCGATCTTCCTCGTGCGGGAGGCATCGCCGGTGGCCGTGTTGGCTGTCGCCGATGTGGTGCGGCCGGAGTCACGAGCCGCGGTCGATGCGCTGCGCGGTGCCGGTGTCGATGTCATCATGATGACAGGAGACGTCGAGGCGGTCGCGAAGGCGGTCGCGTCGACGCTTGGGATCAGCACGGTGTTTGCGGATGTGCAACCCGGCGACAAAGCGGCCAGGGTCGAGTCGCTCAAACGCGCGGGCAAGCGGGTCGCCATGGTTGGCGACGGCGTGAACGATGCTCCGGCGCTGGCGACAGCGGATGTGGGTATCGCAATCGGGGGCGGCACCGATGTCGCGGTCGAGGCCGGCGACGTGGTGCTCGTGCGCAACGATCCGCGCGACGTGCCGCGCGTCATCGCATTGAGCCGCGCAAGCTACCGCAAGATGGTGCAGAACCTCTGGTGGGCGGCCGGCTACAACGTGGTTGCCATTCCGCTTGCGGCCGGACTGCTGGCGCCGGTTGGCGTTGTGCTGTCGCCCGCGGTTGGCGCGGCGCTCATGTCGCTCAGCACGGTGATCGTGGCGATCAACGCGCAGTTGCTCCGCGGCGCGACGCTGTGACACCCGTGCGTTGGGCGCCGTGCGGTAAGCATCCGCCACGGTGTTGTTTCGCTAACCAGGAGATGATCGGCCTTGAGGCGCACATGCGTCGTCGCTGCATCGGTCGCCGCGCAATGCGCCGACTCCCTCTCGAGCAATGATCGGTACCATGAGCAACGCGGCAACAGGATCGGCCCACCACCATCCGGCGAGCGCGTTGAGCGCGACCCCGCCGAGCGCGATGGCCGACAAGTAGGCGCACAGTGATGTCTGCCGGGATTCGCTTTCCAGCGTATCAATTCGCATCGCTCGTGCGACACGCGATTTGGCTCGGGCGAGCATCGGCATCACAACGACAGAGAGTGCGAGAATCGCGATGCCGAGCATGCTGCGGGCAGGTCGTTCGCGCAGCCAGAGCGATTTGGCGCTGTCACCGCTGACGTAGACAGCGAGCATGAGAAAGCACCATGCGACGATCCGACGCGTGCGCCGCTCGACGTGATCGCGCCTCTCGGGCGCGACGTCGGCGCGCAGGCGCCACTGAGCGGCACCGCTCGCGGTAACTTCGATCACGCTGTCGAAACCAAACCCGACAAGCGCCGCGCTGCCCGTACCGAGACCAGCGACGAGGGCGATGACGGCTTCCATCGTGTTGTAACCGATGGTGAGATAGTTGAGTAGCAGTCCCCGCCTAACGAGCTCCGCGCGATCACGCGTCATGCGCGCACTCTGTCGCCGCCTGCTCCGGGCACCGCGAGCCGACAGGGTGAGCGCGGCCGCCGGCGCGCATTAGTCGATCACTTCGCGTACTTCCAGCCGGTCTCGACGATCTGCTTGTTCGATTTCTTGAATTGGTCTTCGTAATACCCCTCGCTTCCCGGACCTTGCGGGGCAGCGCTTCTCCGACCAACACACCTCGGTTGCGCGCCGGAGGCGGTCTTGAAGGAGTACTTCTGCTGGAGGAACAACAGGTAGGCGTTTGCGATCGTCCCGAAATCGGGTGGGTTTCGGCGGCTGTCTGGTTTGCCTATGAAAATCCCGGTGAAGTAGACCGTGGGCGCGGACTGCTCGGAATAGCAGTAGACGTAAAACTCTCCCGGCGGCGGCGCGGCCCCTGTGTCTGCCGCCGTCACTGCGTGAGTGGCCGCTTCGACCGGCGCGTAGGACCAGTTGACGTTGGTGACGTCTGTCTTACCGTCCGCCAACATCTTGTCCTCGTAGCTCACGGAAAATGCCCGCGTCTGCGGATCCGAGGAGCCAGGTTCACAGTCAGCCTTTTGGGACCCGAGCTTGTCGACTGGATAGGTCTGGCGCACATAGTTGAACCATGCGGCGTTAACCGCCTGTGCTAACGCAACCGTCTGGACATACGGGCTGACGTAAACGATCCGCCGGCTTGCCGTGAAGCCGGAGAACGTGCAGAGGTACCAGCTGCCTTGTCCTGATGCGGGAGCTGCTGCAGCAGCGGGCGTCGCTGGTGGAGCGGGCGCGGCTGCTGGCGTGTTCGCTGCCGGTTGGGCGGAAGCCGACGAGCCGGATGCTGCCGGCGCACTGGAATTCGGCGCCGGCGACGCGGCAAGGAGGAACGTCAACGTGGTACCCGGCGGCATGAGGACTTGCTGGCCGGTCGCGATCGCCGAGACAGGGGCAGGCGCGTGATTCCCCAGTGCTCCGACCATGGCGTGCATCGCGTTCGCGTCGTTGTGCGCGGCGGTGGTCGCGCTGGCCAAACTGCTGGTGACCACAACCGCCTGCCCGTTAGTCGCGACGGTCGAGAGGTGCGCAACCCAGTCCGTCCCGTTTTTGTCCAGCGTGACGGTCGCGTGCGCGCCGGTCGCGATTGCGACACCGTTTCCCTCCGCCACCGACCTGGTGATCATCGCGTGGTACTGCTTCCCAGCCGGATCGCTCCCCGTATTCACGCGCTCGAGTATTCGGACCGTTACCTTGGTGCCGATCGCGGAAGTATTCTGCGATTGCGCATGCAGTGCCGGTGGGGCAACCGTCGCCGCAAGAATTGACAGCGAGCAGAAGTAGCTGCGAAGCCTCGATACTCTCGCGTAGCGCATGTCGTTCGTCCCCGGTTACCGGTGGAACTGCACGGTGCAAACAAAAGCTAGGGTCGACCGGCACGAACGGATAGGTCTCTTCGCGAGCGAACAACGACGTCCGGCAACCGTTTCGCCGTGCGCGTGTCACAGGCCTGAGGTTGCAGGCGACGGAGAACGTGTTCACCGGTTCGTCGCGCGCATCATCGAGTTGTTGCCTGCATAGCAGGTAAGCACTCGATGATGGCGCGGCGAACGCGCTTTGATCTACGCAGCCAGCGCGGCGGTCGACACCGCTCGCGGCGCTCTCAGCTTGCGGAAGATCAAGAGGTGCATGAGGAAGTACGCCGGCACCAGGAGTGTCGGCACCAACACCCACGGCAACGTCGTGATCACCTCGGCCGATCCACTGAAAACGTGGAACGGCGTGCCCGGTTGGGAGGTGACGCCTAACATGACGGCCGTGATCAGATCGAGCGTGCCCAGGGCGTTCCAGAGGGCGATCCAGATCGGGCGCACGGATCCCGCCGCGGC
>DASUHB010000041.1 GCA_036273715.1 Gemmatimonadaceae bacterium | reverse complement strand
TACTCGAGCATCTCGTAGTCGAGGCCGGCGTAGCCGCGGCTCACCGTCTTGAGCTTGTCGTAGAAATCGAGGATGATCTCGCCTAACGGAAACTCGAAGTCGAACTCGACGCGGCTGGCGTCGAGGTAGCTCATGTTGCGGTAGACGCCGCGGCGCTCGGTGCCCAACGCCATGATCGCGCCGATGTAGTCGGCCGGCGCCACGATGCGCGCCTTGACGAACGGTTCCTCGATGCGATCCACCTCGGAGCCGTGCGGCATCGTGGACGGGTTCTCGATCACGTCCATCGCGCCCGTGGTGCGGTACACGTGGTACTCCACGTTGGGCACGGTGGTCACGAGGTCGAGATCGAACTCGCGCTCCAGCCGCTCCTGCACGATCTCCATGTGCAGCAGGCCCAGGAACCCGCATCGAAAGCCGAAGCCTAACGCAGTCGACGTCTCGGGCTCGTAGCGGAGGGATGCGTCGTTGAGCTGCAGCTTCTCGAGCGCGTCGCGCAGCTCCGGATACTGGTTGGCGTCCGTCGGATAGAGGCCCGAGAACACCATCGAGTGGATGTCCTGATACCCGGGCAGCGCGGCGGCCGCGCGATTGGCGGCGTCGAAGATGGTGTCGCCAACACGCGTCTCCTGCACGCGCCGCACGTTCGCCACCACGTACCCCACTTCCCCGGGCGAGAGCGACGCGCTCTTCACCTGGCGGAGCTGATGGTATCCGACTTCGTCGACTTCGTAGGTCGCGTCGCTCGCGCCGAAGGCAATGTTCATCCCCGGACGCAGGACGCCGTCGACGACCCGCACCATCGGAATCGCGCCGCGATAGCGATCGTAGTACGAATCGAAGATGAGGGCGCGCAATGGCGCGCCGGGATCGCCCTCCGGCGGCGGAATCTTGCGCACGATTTGCTCGAGCAGCGCGTCGATCCCGATGCCTTCCTTCGCGCTCACCAGCAGGATGTCGTCCGGGTCGGCGCCGATGAGGTCGTGCACTTCCTGTTTGCGACGGTCCGGCTCTGCACTCGGCAGGTCGATTTTGTTGAGCACCGGGACGATTTCGAGTCCGGCGTCGAGTGCAAGAAAGAGATTGCTCAGCGTCTGCGCCTGGATGCCCTGCGACGCGTCGACGACGAGGATCGCGCCCTCGCACGCGGCGAGCGAGCGCGAAACTTCATACGTGAAGTCGACGTGTCCCGGCGTGTCGATCAGGTTGAGCTCGTACGCGCGGCCATCTTTCGCGCGATAGTTCATGCGCACGGCGTTGAGCTTGATGGTGATGCCGCGCTCGCGCTCGAGGTCGAGCGTGTCGAGCACCTGCTCCTTCATCGCGCGCTTTTCCAACGTGCCCGTGGCTTCGATCAACCGGTCGGCGAGCGTCGACTTGCCGTGGTCGATGTGTGCGACGATGCAGAAATTGCGGATGTGATCCTGTTTCACGGGCTCTCGAGCTGAGCGGTCGAATGAACGCGAAATATACTCGGTCGGCGGGTGCGGACCCGCACCGCCCGGCGAGCTACCTACGAGTGCCGACCAACGGCTAAGTTGCACGTCCATGTCTTCGACACGTCCCGACCTGTTGGACCCTGCCACGATCGCGGCGCTGGGGCGCATCGAAATCGTGGCGCGCTGGATCGTGGACGGCTTCCTTACCGGGTTGCACCGGTCGCCGCGCAAAGGATTCTCGGTGGAGTTTGCGGAGCACCGTCCGTATCTCCCCGGCGACGAGCTGCGCTACGTGGACTGGAAGATCGCGGCGCGCGCGGACAAGTGGGTGGTGAAGCAGTACGAGGAAGAGACGAATCTGCGCGCGACCATCGTGCTCGATGTGAGCCGGTCGATGGCGTGGCGCGGCGATGAGTCGCGCCTCACGAAGCTCGCGTATGCCGAACGACTCGCCGCGGCCATCGCGCTGTTGTTCCTGCGGCAGCGGGACGCGGTCGGGTTGGTGCGCTTCGACGACGCCGTGCGGAGCGCGGTGCCGCCGCGGGTGCGCAGCGGGCAGTGGCAGCGCATCGTGGCGGCGCTGGATGATGCCGGTGCGGGGCGCGCGTCGTTCGCGCCGGCGGCGTTGGAGCAGGCGGGCCGGCTCATCGTGCGTCGCGGGATGATCGTGCTCATCTCGGATCTGCTCATGGACCCGCCCGATGTGATCTCGCGCGTGCGCGCGCTGCGGCACGCGGGGCACCACGTGGCGGTGCTCCACGTGATGGATCCGGCGGAGCGCGATCTGCCGGCGCGCGGCGACGCGCTGTTCGTGGATCCCGAGAGCGACATCGAAGTGCCGGCGGCGTCCGCCGACGTGCGGGCGGCGTACCGGCAGACGGTGGACCGTGCGTTAGGCGAATGGCGCGACGCGCTGTCCGGCGTGGGCGCGGCCTACGAGCTGGTCACGACGGACGCGCCGTTCGGCGTGCCGCTCCGGCGGGCCTTTGCCGTGAGGCAGCGGCTGCCGTGATCGACTTTCTGTCGCCGCTCTGGCTCGCCGCGGCGGCCGCCGCGGCGGTGCCGCTGCTGCTGCACCTGTTGCGCCGCCGGATCGGCGCGCGCGTCGAGTTCCCGGCGGTCCGGTATCTGGCGCGCGCCGAGCGCGAGCACAGCCGCAAGCTGCGGCTCCGCAACCTGCTGTTGATGCTGTTGCGCATGGCGGTGGTGGTGTGCGTGGCGGCGGCGGCCGCCCGGCCCGTGCTGCGCGTGTCCGGCGCGGGACACGCGCCGACCGCGTTAGGCGTAGTACTGGACAATTCGATGAGCACGTCGGTGATTGTGGCCGGTCATCCGGTGCTGGAGGATCTGCGCGCGCGCGCGTCGCAACTGGTGCGCGCGGCATCGCCCGACGACCGCGTGTGGCTGATCACGGCCGACGGCGTGGTGCGCGGCGGCGCACGGTCGGCCATTCTCGATGACATCGCCCGTGCCGAGGCGCTCGCCGGCGCGGGTGACATGGAAGATGCGGCGACGCGCGCGAGCACCGTGGTGGCGAGCGCCGCGCTCCCGGAGCGCGAGGTGGCCGTGGTGACCGACGGCCAGGCGACGGCGTGGCCGGAGCCCGTTTCGTTAGGCGCGGTCACGGCCTTCGCCTACCGGCCGGCGGCCGATGCGCCGCCTAACCGGGCGGTGGTGGACGCGCGCGCGCAGCCAGTGCGCTGGACCCCCGGCGGCGCCGTGCAGGCGCGCGTGATGACCCCCGACTCGGCCACCTACCGCATCACCCTCGAGGGACGCACGCTGGCGCGCGGCACCGTCACCCGCGACGAACCGATCCTCGTGCGCGCCGAACCGTCCGAGCGCGGGTGGACCGCCGGGTCGGTGGAGCTCGAGCCGGACGAGCTGCGCGGCGACGACGCGCGGTGGTTCGCGACGTGGATCGGGCCCGCGCCGGCCGTGCACATCGCGCCGTCCGCCGGACCGTTCGCCTCGAGCGCGCTGGACGCGCTCGTCGAAGCGGAGCGCGCGCGCGCCGGCGGCGCCATCACGTTCGCTTCGGCCGACGAAGTCACCGCACTGCCGGCGCTGCTCGTGGCCCCCGCCGATCCGGTGAAACTCGGCGCCGCCAACCGGACGCTGGAACGGTTAGGCATCCCCTGGCGGCTGGGTGCGGCACGACACGGTGAAACCACCGTGCGCGGCGCGGCCGGCTCGCCCGTGCCCCTGGCCGACGTCACCGCCACGATCCGGTATCCGCTCGCGCCCCGCACCAGCGCGCGGTCGGACACGCTCGCTACCGCCGCGGGCGAGCCGTGGATCGTGAGCGGTCCGGGCTACGTGCTCATTGCATCGCCGCTCACGCCGGACGCGACGACGTTCCCGGTGCGCGCGGCCTTCGTGCCGTGGTTAGGCGACGTGCTGTCGCAACGGTTGAGCGCCGACGCGGGCACGGTGCTGGCGACGACGCCGGGCGCGATGGTCGTACGCCCAACGGGCGCCGACGCGCTCGAGCTGCCCGATGGCGACCGCGTCCCGCTGCCCGATGATTCGCTCGCCGCCCCCGCGCGAGCCGGCGCGTACTTTTTCCTCCATGCCGGATCGCGCATGGGGGCGATGGTGGTGAATCCCGAGCCGTCGGAATCGGATCTGCATCGGCTCGATCCAACGGCGCTTGCGGCGCGCCTTCGGGCGCGGCACGTGACGGCCGTCGAAGACGGCGCCCGGTTCACGACGGCGGTGTTCGCGACGGCGCCGCGCCGCCCGCTCGCCGCCCCGCTGCTCGCGGCCGCGCTCGTCGCGCTCGTCGCCGAGTCGGCGATGGCGCGCGGCAGCCGCACCGGCGTCTGATGCCGCTGCCCCGTCTGCTCGACGCGATCGAGTCGCTGCCCCGGTTCGCCCAACTCCTGGGCGCGGTGCCGGCACCGGGGAGCCGCCTCACGGTGGGCGGCCTGCCGGGGTCGAGCGACGCGGCGCTCGTGGCTGCGTTAGGCAGGAAGTTGGGCCAGCGGCGGTTCCTCGTCGTCGTGGCTGAATCGCTGCCCGAAGCCGAACGCTGGCTCGCCGACCTCACCGTGCTGCAGGACGACGAAGCAACCGCGCTCTACCCGCCCCGCGAAGGGTTCGGCGAGGTCGAGCCGCACCTCGAGGTGGCCGGAGAACGCGTCGAGACGCTCGAGCGCGTCGCGCGCGGCGGCGTGCGCACGCTCATTACGACCGCACGCGCCGTGCTCGAACGCACGCGCCTGCCCGACGTCGTTCGTTCGGCGCGCCTCGAGCTGCACGTCGGCGACGTGCGGCGCCTCGCGGACCTCGTCCACCACCTGGAAAATGTGGGATTCGAGCGCGTCGATCTCGTGGACGACGTCGCGCAATTCAGCGTGCGCGGCGGCATCGTCGACATCTACAGCTTCGGCATGGCCAACCCCGTGCGCCTCGAGTTCTGGGGCGACGAGATCAGCTCGCTCCGCCACTTCGACATTCTGACGCAGCGCTCGACGCGCGATGCCGAGGTGGCGCTCGTGCTGCCCGTCGACGCGCGCCCGAGCGAGAGCGCCGAGTCGGCACAGCGCGGCTCGCTGCTCGATCTGGTGCCGCCCGACACCGTGCTGGTGGTGCCGGCCCACGCGCACGTCGAGGCCGAGATGCGCCGCACGTGGGAAGAGGCGCGGCACCACATCGAGCTGGCCCGACGCCGCGGCGAAGACGCGCCGTCGCGCGACGCATTGTTCCAGCCGCCCGACGATGCCGCCGCCTCCATGGCGCGCCTCGGCGTACTGTCGCTCGTGGCCACGGCATCCGCCGGCGAGGCCGCGCCTAACGAACCCGATCTGCTGTTCACCATCCGGCCGCCGGAAGGGGTGGATCGCGACATCAAACGGCTCCGCCGCATCGTCGACGATGGCACGCCCACCGTCATCCTCTGCGACAACATCGGCCAGGCCGAGCGTCTCGAGGAACTGCTCGACGAAGCCGGGTGGACAGCCAGCGGCGCCGCGCTCGCGGTGGGCGTCATCCACGGCGGCTTCGTCATCCCGCCATCGGGACACGCGGAAGGGCTTCGCGTCCTAACGGACCACGAAATCTTCCGGCGCGAGCGCCGCATCCGCCGCCAACGCCGCTACGCCACCGGTGCACCACTCGAGACGCTCAACGGCCTCAAGCCCGGCGACTACGTCGTGCACCTCGAACACGGCATCGGCATCTATCGCGGCATCGAACAGGTGTTCGTGAAAGAGAGCACCATCGAGGCGGCCGTCATCGAGTACGAGGGCGGCGACCGGCTCAACGTGCCGCTCTATCGCATCGATCAGATCGAGCGCTACCGCTCGAGCGATGCGGGCGGCGACGCGACGCCGCCGCGGCTGCACAAGTTAGGCGGCAGGCGCTGGGCGCAGCAGCGCGACCGCACCCGTGCGGCGCTGCAGGAAATGGCGATGGAGCTGCTCGATCTCTACGCGCGGCGCCGCACCGCCACCAAGCAAAGCGCCATGCCCGACAACTCGTGGCAGCGCCAGCTCGAATCGTCGTTCCTGTTCGAGGACACCCCCGATCAGCGCACGGCCACCGACCAGGTGAAGCGCGACATGGAGAGCCCGCGCCCGATGGATCGCCTGCTCGTCGGCGACGTCGGGTACGGGAAAACCGAGGTCGCAGTGCGCGCGGCGTTCAAGGCGGTGCAGTCGGCGCGGCAAGCGGCGGTGCTCGTTCCCACCACGATTCTCGCCGAGCAGCACGGGCGCACGTTCAGCGAGCGGCTCGCCGACTTTCCGATCCGCGTCGAAACGCTGAGCCGCTTCCAGACGCCCAAACAGCAGGCCTCGGTGCTGGCTGCGTTAGGAGAAGGCAAGGTCGACATCGTCATCGGCACGCACCGGCTGCTCAGCCCCGATGTGTCATTCAAGGACCTCGGACTGCTCGTGATCGATGAGGAGCACCGCTTCGGCGTGAAGCACAAGGAGCGCCTCAAACAGCTCAAGCTCGAGACCGATGTCCTCACGCTCACCGCCACGCCGATTCCGCGCACGCTGCATCAATCGCTCGCCGGCCTGCGCGACGTCACGCTCATGCAAACGGCTCCGCGCGACCGGTCGCCGGTGCTCACGTTCGTCGAGCCCTGGGATGATGGCCTGATCGAGGAAGGCATCGCGCGCGAGATCGACCGCGGCGGACAGGTCTTCTTCGTCCACAATCGCATCGAGACCATCCAGGGTGTGGCGGACCACGTGCAGCGCCTCGTGCCCCGCGCGCGCGTCGCGGTTGCGCACGGCCAGATGCGCGAGCGCGATCTCGAGGACGTGATGCGCCGCTTCGTGTCGGGCGAGGTGGACGTGCTCGTCTCGACGATGATCGTCGAGTCCGGCCTCGATGTATCGAATGCCAATACGATGTTCGTGAATCGCGCCGATCACTTCGGGCTCGCCCAACTGTATCAGCTGCGCGGCCGCGTTGGGCGCTCGCACCGGCGGGCCTACTGCTATCTGCTGGTCCCCGACAACGTGGATCCGGAGGCCGAGCGTCGTCTGCAAGTGCTCGAGCATCACACGGAGCTCGGCGCGGGATATCAGATCGCGCTCAAGGATCTCGAGATGCGCGGCGCGGGCAATCTCCTCGGCCCGGAGCAGTCGGGCTTCGCACAGGCAGTGGGCTTCGAGATGTATCTTCGGATGCTCGATGAGACGGTGAAACACCTCGTGCGCGGCGACGGTGGCCCCAAGCTCTTGCCGGCCGACGTCTCGATGGACGTGGGCAGCTATCTGCCCGATGACTACGTCCCTATGCCGGAAGCGAAGCTCGACGTGTACCGGCGCCTGGCGCAGATGACCGAAGCCGCCGAGGTCGAGGCGCTCAGGGCCGAGTTGCGCGACCGGTTCGGCCCGCTGCCCACGCCCGCGACCGCCTTCCTGGCCAGCGCGCTGCTCCGAATTGTGGGCGGGCGCCTCGGCATCGAAGGCATACTGGTGCGCGGCGACGAAGCGCGTGTTACTTTTCGGGCTGATGCGATGCCGCGCCTCAAAGGGCTGACGGCGGCGTTTCGCGAAGTGCAATTCCAGGCCGAAGTGCGGCGTACGCAACCGCTGTCCCTCAAGATTTCTCGGCTGGGCGGCGGCGATTTGTTATCCGGACTCGTGACCGCACTAAAGAGTCTGACAACGGTATAACCTGCGGTGTAGCGGGGGACGCGATCGCTGCGGCGATCGCCGACGGGCCCGGCGTGAGAGGGGGTAGTTAGGCGCTCCGCTCACGCTGTTTCTTTGTCCAGCCGCCTGTGAACTTCGGACGCCGCATACTCTCACTCGATCGTACGCTCCTCGGCACGTCCAACACTCATTCTCTTCTCCGATGAAACTCAGATTCTTACCGCTCGCTTGCGTTGCCATGGCCCTCATCGCCTGCGAGGGGTTCAAGGACGCCATGACCGCGCACGTGGACGTTGCCGCCAAGGCTGGCACCCGCGAGCTGTCCGTCCAACGGCTGGGTTCGCTGCTCGCGCAGGCGAAGGTGCCGGCCAACCACGAGATTGCCAGCACGATCACCAATCTCTGGGTGGACTACCAGCTCCTGGCCGATGCCGCGGCGCACCAGGATTCGCTCACCGATCCCAAGCTGGTCGACCAGGCGCTCTGGTCGGTGATCGCGCAGGAGCGCATGAGCAAGTGGCACGAGCAGCACTCCAAGACCTACAGCGGCATGGACACGACGAATCTTGCCCAACGCTACGCGCAGGGTGAGATGCTCGCGGCCAGCCACATCCTGCTCACCGTGCCGCCGGGCGCGAGCCAGGCGATCAAGGATTCGGTGCACAAGAAGGCGGAGGCGCTACGGCGTCAGGTTACAGATCAGAACTTCGCCGACCTCGCCCGGAAGAATAGCCAGGACCCGAGCTCGGCCGCTCGAGGCGGGAACCTGGGCCTCTTCCCGAAGGGCATGATGGTCAAGCAGTTCGAGGACGCGGTGCTCGCGCTCAAGCCGGGCGAGATCTCGCCCGTCGTCGAGACGCAGTTCGGCTATCACATCATTCGCCGCTCGACCTTCCCCGAGGTCAAAGATGACTTCGGCCGCGAGCTCAACCAGGATGCGGTGCGGCACGCCGACAGCTTGTGGATCGTCGGGCTCGAGACGAATGGCGATGTGAAAGTGCGCGACAACGCGCTCAGCGTGCTGCGGGATGCGTCCAAGGATCTCGACGCGCACGCCAACGACGACGCCGTGCTCGCCACGTCCACCGCGGGCCCGCTCACGTTAGGCAGGCTCGTCAAGTGGGTCGACGCGTATCCGCAGAAGTCCCAGATCGAGATGGGCCTCAAGCAGGCGCCCGATAGCCAGGTGACCGCCTTCATCAAGAACATCGAGCGCAACGAGCTCGTGCTGCACGAGGCGGACAGTGCCAACGTGCAACTCGACTCCACCGACCTCGCCGAGCTGCATGCGCGCTTCTCGCAGGCGGTGAGCAGCCTCTGGGATCGGTTAGGCGTCGCGCCGAAGTCGCTCGCCGACAGCGGCAAGACCGCCGCCGAACGCGAGCGCATCGCGGCGACGCGCGCGGATCAATATCTGGACAAGCTCATGACGCAGCAGGCGTCGTACATCGCGGTGCCGCCTCCGATCGAACAGCTGCTCCGGGCCAAGTACGCCTGGAAAGTGAACGACGCGGCGCTGCAGAGCGCGACCGACCAGGCGAACAAGGAAAAGGCAAAACAGGACTCCGTGCGCGCCAAGAACCGGCCGCCGTCCGAAGTCCCGCTCGGCGCCCCGCCGGCGCCCACCAAGCCCGACAGCGGCGCAAAAAAGCCGTAATGGAACTTTGTATCCCGCACTGCGGGTAGCACGGGAATGACCATGTTGCGTCTCACAGCCGCGCTCGCAGCGGCCCTGCTCGTGGGTTCTGCGCCAGTCACGGCGCAGGACTCCACGTCCAAGCGCGATACCACCGCGCGCGACACGACGACCGCACGCGACACCACGGCGCGCGACTCATCGGCGGTCGTCGACTCCGCTGCCAGAAGCGATACGTTGGTCGCGCCGAAGTTGACGATGCCCGAGACGCCAGGCACAGCGCCGTTGCCTGCGCAGCCCGAGATGCCCGCGCCCGGGACCATGATTCCGATCGATGGCGTCGTGGCCGTGGTCGGCGATCAGCCGATTCTGCGGAGCGACATCGAAGACGCGATCAATGCGATCCGGGCGCAGGGCGGGCAGCTTCCCACCGATTCGGCGGGAGAGGCGCACATGATCCACGACGTGCTGTCGCAGATCATCGACGAAGAGCTGCTCGTTCAGGAGGCACACGTCGAAAAGATCGACGTCTCCGACAACGACCTTGCCACCGAGGTCGATCAACGGTTCCAGCAAATCCGTGGACGCTTTTCGAGCGACGCCGAGTTCCGGCAGCAGCTGAAGTTGTCGGGCTTCGCCACCCCCGATGAGTTCCGCCGTTTCCTGCTCGACAAAGCGCGGCGTGAAACGCTGCAGCAGAAGTTGTTCGAAAAGCTGCGCAGTGACGGGAAACTCACGAGCGTGCCGGTCTCGGAGGTCGAGGTCGACTCGATGTTCCAGGCGACCAAAGGACAGATCCAGAAGCTGCCGGCCACCGTCACGTATCGACAGATCGTGATTTCGCCGCAGCCGAGTCCGAAAGAAGATTCGGCGGCGCTGCTCAAGGCAGACTCGCTCTTGACGGAGATCCGCAAGGGAGCCGACTTCGCGCAGATCGCCAAGCGCGAATCGATGGACCTCTCCACGAAGGACCAGGGCGGGGATCTGGGCTGGCACCGGCGCGGGGAGTTCGTGCCTAACTTCGATGCGATGTACTTCGCCCTGCCGCCGGGCCAGGTGAGTCCGATCATCAAGACGGTGTTCGGGTATCACATCATCAAGATCGATCGCGTGCAGCCGGCCGAAGTGCGCGGAAGCCAGATCCTCATTCGTCCGAAGATCGACTCGGCCGACATCGCGCGTGCGCGCAAGCTCGCGGACAGCGTGACCGAGTTGTGGAGACATGGCGCGTCGTACGACAGCCTTGCCGCCAAGTACCATGATGTGTCGGAAGAGAAGTTGATGCCCGATCCGTTCCCGCAGGCGTCGCTGCCCAAGGAGTACCAGATGGCGATCGCGGGGCACAAAAAGGGCGACATTCTCGATCCGTTCACGATCATGGACAAGACGCGCGGGGTGCCGAAGTTCTTCATTATCGAGTTGACGTCCATCAGCGGCGCGCGCGAACCGACGCTGGCCGACTATCGCGAACGCATCCGCGACCAGCTGTCGCAGCAGAAGGCGATCCGCCACTATCTCGATTCGCTGCGGAAGGATACGTACGTCGCCGTGCTCAACGTGCCCTGAGCGGTGCGCGTGGACCTCGCGCTGAAACGATTGCTGCTCGTGCGCAGCAGAAGCGAGGGCAAGGAAGCGTGTGACGTCGGCGCGGTGACGGTGAACGGCGTGCGCGCCAAAGCGTCCACCGAAGTGCGCGCCGGCGACCGCATCGGCATCGAGTACGCCGACCGGTCACTCGGCATCGAGCTCACGGGCGAGATCGGGACTAACGTTAGTCGCGCGCAGGCCAGGAGTCTCTATCGCGTGCTGCGGGACGAGCGCACGTCCGGCGGTGCGTCGTGAGCAGCCGCGTGCGTCTCGCGGTCACGCTCGGCGATCCGCGCGGGATCGGTCCCGAGATCGTCGAACGGGCCGCGCGCGATGCCGCCGTGCTCGCCGTGGCCGAGCTGGTCCTGGTCGGTCCGAGCGGCGCCGGCCTAACGGTGCAGGAAGCGGTGGGCGAGTGGATACCAGGCGCCGGCGCCGCGCTCGCCGGCTCGTTGGCCGGACTCGCCATCGAGCGCGCCGTTGCCCTCGCCGCCGACGGCGCGGTCCACGGCATCGTCACCGCGCCGATCGACAAGGGCGCGCTGCTCGCCGGCGGCTTCGATTATCCCGGGCACACCGAGCTGCTCGCACACCTCACCGGTTCGCGCGTCGCGATGATGCTCGCATCAGACCGGCTGCGCGTCGTGCTCGCGACCACACACATTCCGCTGCGCGAGGTGACGCGCGCGCTCACGCGAGACTCGATCGTCGAGGTAGCCGGCGTGACGCGTCGCGGCCTGCAGGAATGGTACGGGCTTGCCGCCCCACGCATTGCATTGTGCGCCCTCAACCCACACGCGGGCGACGGCGGCCGGTTCGGCCGCGAAGACGATGAGCTGCTCGCGCCGGCCGCACGCTCGGCCGGTCTCGCGGGTCCGTTCCCGGCCGACACCGTGTTCGTGCGCGCGATTCGCGGCGAATTCGATGCAGTCATCGCCCCATATCACGACGTGGGCATGACGGCCATCAAAGTGGCGTCGTTCGGCAGCGCGGTGAACGTGACGCTCGGACTTCCGTTTCCGCGCACGTCGCCCGACCACGGCACTGCGTTGGACATCGCCGGCCGCGGGCTGGCGGACCCATCGAGCTTCATCGCCGCGGTGTTCGAGTGTGCGCGCATCGCGCGCGTGCTCGCCGGCCGCTGACCTATCCGGCGCCGCTCGCGCCGCGTATTCTCAGCGCCACCATGCCTCCAGCGCACGCCCATTCCTCGGGACATGACCATGCCCACGATCACGGACATGGTCACGGACCCGGTCACATTCATGGACCGCTGGAGAATTCGGGCCACGCACGGCGCTTGCGCGTCGCGCTGGCGATCACGCTTCTCGTCCTCATCGCCGAGCTCGTCGGTGGTTTCGCGGCCAACTCGCTCACGCTGCTGGCCGACGCCGGCCACATGCTCACCGACGTCGCGGCCCTCGGCCTAACGCTGTTCGTCACCTGGTTCAGCCGCCGGCCGGAGACCCCCAAGCGCACCTACGGCTATCTGCGCCTCGAGATCTTCGCCGCGTTTCTCAACGGCGGCGCACTGCTCGTGATTTCGGCGCTCATCGTGTGGGAGGCGGTGACGCGCATCCGACAACCGGAGCCGGTGGCAGGCGGGCTCATGCTCATCATCGCGCTCGTGGGGCTCGTGGCCAACATGCTCTCCGCGCGCACCCTGCACCCGGCGAGCGAGTCGAGCCTCAACCTGCGCGGCGCGTACCTCCATATTCTTGGCGACCTGCTGGGATCGGTCGGCACGGTGGCCGCCGCACTCATTATCCGCATCACGGAATGGCGGCTCGCCGATCCGATCGCGTCGATCATCGTCTCGTTGTTGATTCTGCGCAGCGCCTGGGCGCTCGTCCGGGAATCTATCGATGTGATGCTGGAGTCGACGCCCTCGCACATCTCGTTGGGCGCGGTGCGCGCGCAGCTCGAGGCCATTCCGGGCATCGAGGCCGTGCACGATCTGCACGTCTGGACGGTGACATCCGGCGTGATCGCCATGAGCACGCACGCCATTGTGCGCGAGCCGGAGCGGCACCAGCACGTGCTGGAGCACGTCCTGGACGCCATGCGGTTGTTCGGCATCCAGCACGTGACGGTCCAGATCGAACAGCAGGAGATGTACGAGCGGGAGCTGCATCTGCACGCGTAGCCGGGAGTTCCAGCGTGACTCCCGCTCGCGGTGACGCGTCTCTCATCGTCCTCTCACTGCTCCCCGGAGCGCCCGGGCCCGTCTTGATCTCCGCCGTGGACACATATCGCATCGCGAAAGAGCGTCTGGATGTGACCCTGACGCTGATTGGTGGCGAGGTGGTGGAGGGGCGGATCTTCGTGCCGGCTCCGCTGTTAGGCCATTCCGGACAGCTCGATCCGGCCGCGGTGTTCAACGACCGGGATGCGTTCTTCCCGCTCGAGTTGGCGGACGGTGAAGTCCTCCTCATGTGCAAGGCGCGCATCATCGAAGTTGCCGGGCTGCCGTTAGCCGATGATTCGGATGAGATCCGCGCCTCGGCTCCGATGTCGCTGTTGCAGATCACGCTCGCCGGCGGCATCACGCACTTCGGCTCCATGCGACTCGAGGTCCGAGCCGATCGCCCGCGCCTGCTCGATTATCTGAACGACTGCGAGCAGACCTTCCTCACGCTGTACACCGATCAGGGCGTGCGCCTCGTGAATCGCACGATGATCGAATGTGTACGTCCGCTGGACTGACATGGCTTATCTGGATCGGTTCCTCGCCGCGATGGTCACCAGCCACGCCGACGTGCTGACGCTGGCGGCAGACGACGTCGCGCGGATGACCATCGCCAACGTCGCGCGACCCGTGACCAAGCAACCGCTGCGGGGCGCGCAGCTTCGCTCGGTGCTGCTCGAGGTCGCCCCATCCGAGGCGCGCGACGCGGTCGGCGCGGGCGGCGAGGCGTCGTTCACGTACACGTACGACGCCGTCGCGTACACCGTGTCCATCGTTGCCGGCCCAACGGGACAATCGGTGGAGATCCGTCCGCAGGCGAAGGAGCCCGCCGCTGCTCCGGCCGCTCGCCCAACGGAAGCGCCGAGCGAACCGGTTGCCGCTCGTGCGGCCGAGAGCGCGGAGCCGCGTCCGAGCGGTCCGGCGATTTCGGTGGACGAGCACGAGTCCGCGCCCCGAGTGTCTGATGAAATCAACCGCGAGATCCACTGGCTGCTCGAGCAGCTCGTGTCCCGCGGCGCGTCGGACCTGCACCTGCGCGTGAGCGAGCCGCCCATTCTGCGTCTCCACGGCGAGATGTCGCGCATCGAAGGCCGCGCACCGCTCGACAACGCGACGCTCGAAGCGATGATGCTCGCGCTCATGCCGGATCGGAACCGCCGCGAATACGAGAGCATCAGCGACACGGATTTCGCGTACGAGATTTCAGGGCTGGCGCGCTTCCGTTGCAACGCGCTGCGCGACCGCCGCGGCGCCGCCGCCGTGTTCCGCGTGATTCCTGCGCGCGTCGTCAGCGCGGACGAGCTCGGCCTAACGGAAGAAGTGCAGCGCCTGGCCCACCTCCCGCGCGGCCTCGTGCTGGTCACGGGCCCGACCGGATCCGGCAAGTCGACCACGCTCTGCGCGCTCATCGACCTGGTGAACAGCACGCGCAGCGACCACGTGGTCACGATCGAAGACCCGATCGAGTTCGTGCACCAGAACAAGCAGTGCATCATCACACAGCGCCAGGTTGGTCTGCACACGCAGTCGTTCAAGCACGCCCTGCGCGCGGCGCTGCGTGAAGACCCGGACATCATCCTCGTCGGCGAGCTGCGCGATCTGGAGACGGTGTCGATCGCGATCGAGACCGCGGAGACCGGACACCTCGTGTTCGGCACGCTGCACACGACGAGCGCCGTCAGTACGGTCGACCGACTCATCGACCAGTTCCCGCCCGACCGTCAGGCCCAGATCCGCGTGATGCTCTCCGAGTCGCTGCGCGGCGTAATCTCGCAGGTGCTCTGCAAGAAAATCGGCGGCGGCCGCGTGGCAGCGCGCGAAGTGCTGCTCACGATTCCGGCGATTTCGAATCTGATCCGCGAAGGCAAGACCTTCCAGATCCCGTCGATCCTGCAGACATCGAAGCGGTTAGGCATGGTGACGCTCAACGACGCGCTGATCGACCTGGTGGATAACGGGCTCGTGGAGCCGCGCGAAGCATACGTGAAGGCAAGCGACAAGCAGGGCTTTGCCGGCATGCTCAAGGCGCGCAACCATAACACGAGTTTCCTCGAAGGCGATCTCAGCGCCGCCGCGAGCGGCGGCACCGGAAGCACGACGGCCGTGAAAGCCGAAGGCGGATTGAAAGCGCCGAGCACGCGGCCCGCGAACGCGGGCCGGTAGAGGAGAGCCGCGCGCAGAGCGCGCGGCGTCGGGAAGCATTGCTCTTTTCCCAGCGGCGCGTACTGCTCGCGCCGCGCTTCGCTGACTACGTCTTCAAGATCCTCTGCTGCAACTGCGCCTGCGTGACGTAGTAGCTCTTTGAGTGCATCCGATTCCCACCCGTGTCGCCGAAGGTGTGCTCGATCTGCGGCACCGGCGGATTGCTGGGATCGATCGCCGCGCCGTCGCCGGACGCGCCGTCGGGATGCAACGTCGCCGCAACGTCCTGCGGCACGTCCCATCCACCCGCGCGCTCGTCCTGCGGAAATGCGTCGCCATCTCCCAGTGGGAGCCCGTCGATCGGTAACGCTCCGTCAGCATCTCCCGACGATCCCCGCGGGCGGACATATTCGTCGCGCTCCTGGTATCCGTAGCCTCCGAATACCTCGCCGCCACGCATATAGTCGTTGCCGTAGCCGCGCCCGCGGGGATACTCGTTTTCTTTGGCGTCGTTCTGCTCCATTGGTCCTCCTTGGAAGAGGTCGGCCGATCGCCAAACACGCCGCGCACGTAGGACGCACCGCACACCACGCGTCTCGTGCACGCGCACCACTACAACTCGACGCCGCGCGACTTTTTCGCGCCACTCGGGTCGGATATAGTTAAAGGCTATGCTCATTCGTAACATTGCCATCATTGCTCACGTCGACCACGGCAAAACCACACTGGTCGACAAGATGCTGCGCCAGGCGGGAGCGTTCCGCGAGAACCAGGTCGTCCAGGAGCGCGTGCTGGACTCGAATCCGCTGGAAAGAGAACGTGGCATCACCATCCTTGCCAAGAATACTTCCGTCCGGTGGCGAGACGTCAAGATCAATATCGTCGATACGCCGGGTCACGCCGATTTCGGCGGTGAAGTCGAGAGAATTCTAAGAATGGTGGACGGCGTCCTCCTCGTGGTGGACGCGTTCGACGGTCCAATGCCGCAGACCCGTTTCGTCCTCCGCAAGGCGCTCGCGCTCGGCCGAACGCCGATCGTGGTCATCAACAAGATCGATCGCCCCGGTGCGGATCCTTTGCGCGTGCACGACGAAGTGCTCGACCTGTTCATCGAGCTTGAGGCGGACGACGCGCAACTCGATGCGCCGGTCGTGTATGCGTCGGCGCGATTGGGCACGGCCACGATGGACATCGACGTTCCCGGTTCCGACCTCACCCCACTCTTCGAGTCCATCGTGTCGCACGTGCCCGCTCCTCCTGAGGACTCGCAGGGGCCGTTCCAGATGCTCATCTCGACCATCGATCATTCGCCCTACCTCGGCCGATTGGGTATCGGGCGCATCGAACGAGGGACGGTACGCGTAGGCGACGAAGTGGCGTTGCTGCCGTTGGAGCCGTCGCGTCCTGCGGAGCGCGCGCGTGTGACCAAGCTCTTCGGATTCGAGGGACTGGAGCGCGTCGAGCTGCCGGCGGCCCCGACGGGAGAGATCGTTGCGCTCGCGGGACTGGAAGGGGTCGAGATCGGCCTTACGGTGACCGACGTGGAGCATCCGGACCGCCTCGCGGGTATCGCGGTGGAAGAACCGACGATTTCCGTCGACTTCATCGTGAACAATTCTCCGTTCGCCGGCAAGGAGGGACGGTTTGTCACATCGCGGCAAGTGCGCGAGCGGCTGTACAAGGAATTGGAGCGGAATGTCGCACTGCGCGTCGAAGACACCGACAACACGGACACGTGGACGGTGAGCGGACGCGGCGAGTTACACCTCTCGATTCTCATGGAAACGATGCGTCGGGAAGGGTACGAGTTTCAGGTATCGCGTCCGCGCGTGATCACGCGGCGCGGTCCAAACGGGGAGCGACTGGAGCCGTATGAAGAGCTGAGCATTGACGTGCCCGAAGAGTTTCTGGGCGCGGTGATCGAGAAGCTGGGTCCGCGTCGCGCGGAGATGCTGGAAATGAAAAATCCGGGACAAGGATTGGTGCGCTTGGTGTATCGGATTCCAGCGCGCGGATTATTTGGGTACCGCTCGGAATTTCTTACTGATACGCGTGGAACGGGGATCCTGCATCATCGCTTTCTCGAATACGGTCAATGGGCGGGTCCGCTCTCGGGGCGGAACCGCGGTGTGTTGGTGTCCATGGAGGGCGGGGTAGCGGTCGCGTTCGGGCTGTTCAATCTTCAGGAGCGGTCCACGTTGTTCATCGGTCCGGGCACCGCGGTGTACGAGGGCATGATCGTTGGAGAAAATTCACGACCGGGTGACATGGACGTGAATCCGACGAAGGAAAAGAAGTTGACGAACATGCGCACCACGGCAAGCGACGAGAACATTCAGCTCGAGGCGCCGCGGGAGTTGACTTTGGAAGGCGGGTTGGAGTACATCGAGGAAGACGAGTTGATCGAGGTCACGCCGTCTTCGATTCGGTTGCGCAAACGATATCTGAGCGCGAACGATAGAAAAAAGTTGTCGCGACAAGAGAAGCGCGAACGCGCCTCTCTGTAGTTCACCCTCACGGAGATCCGGGTCATGTTGGACGAGTTCGAGTCGTTGGACGCGGCGCAATTCCGCGGGCGCAACAACGACGACCTCGACGAGGACGCGCTGGACGA
>DASUHB010000040.1 GCA_036273715.1 Gemmatimonadaceae bacterium | reverse complement strand
TCTCGCGATCCAGTACGGGTCGAAGACGCAGACGATCCCCTTCGTCAGCAGCACCGATGACCTCGAGTATCAGATCGTGAGCGACATTCGCGCCCTCACGCAGCCCAAGAAACCGGTGGTTGCCGTGATGGACGCCACGGCCGCGGCCGGTCAGCAGGGCTCGACGTTAGGCCAGTTGACGGAGGAGCTCGGCAAGTCGTACACCGTGCGCACCGTCTCGGCCACCGATTCGACGCAGCCGGCCCCGGACGTGGCCGCGGTGGTGCTCGTCGGCTCGCCGCCCATGCTGACGCCTGCCGCGGCGGCGCGCTACAGCGCGTTTTTCAAGCGCGGCGGCAGCGCGTTGGTCCTCGCCTCCGGCATGCGGGTGAACGACCGCTATCCGATCGCCGCGCCGCAAGTGGTGTCGTGGAATCAGGTGCTCGAACCGTTCGGCGTTGAGATCAGGAACGATATGGTGTACGATCTCGCCGCCAACGCAATCGTACCGATGTCGACATCCGGCGGCGTGGAAGTGCTGCAGCGATATCCGTTGTTCGTGCGCGCGCACAGCACGGGCGCATCGGTGGTGAATCGCGATGTGAGCGATGTGCTGCTGCCGTGGACGAGCAGCATCGACACGACGAAGAAGGCGGGCTACACGATCACGCCGCTGCTCGTGTCGAGTCGCGCCTCGGGCGCGGACACCGGGAGCGCGACGATCGTGCCGTCCCAGAATTGGTCGCAGGACGGACTGGCGTCGCGCGTGCTCGCGGTGCAGGTGGCGCCGACGGGGAGAGGGAAGGGCGCCAGCGCGCATGGCCGACTGATCGTCGTCGGCAACTCGGATTTCGTGAGCGACCGGTTCGTGCAGAATGCGCAGGGCAATCTCGACCTGGTGCTCAATGCAACCGACTGGTTGGCGCAGGACGAGTCGCTGATCAGCATTCGCTCGAAGAACGTGGCGCCGCCGCCGCTCAGTTTCGCCAGTGCGGCCACGCACGATACGGCGGAATATGGGAACATGGTGGCGGTGCCGGCGATCGTGGCGTTGTTAGGCCTTGGGCACCTGTTGCGACGCCGCCGGCGGTCGCGCGCGACGCCCGAGCGCCGCGGGGCCGGATTGGTCGAGGCGGCCATATGAGCAAGACGGCGCTCGTACGGATCGCGGTCGCGCTCGCGATCGCGCTGGTGGCGTGGGGAGCGCTGGCGCTCGTGCACGGGCCCGTGTCCGACCGGCCGGCGTCGCTGGCGCTGCCGCGCATCGACACCGCGCACGTGGACACCATCCTGCTGGCGAAAGGACGCGACACGACCGTGTTGGCGCGCGGGGCCGCACGGGCGGGCTGGACCGCGAACGGCTATCGCGCCGACTCGGGCGCGGTGGCGTCGTTGTTAGGCGGCCTCGCCGACACGGCGAGGCAGACGGAACTGGTGTCCGAGGGACGCGGGATGCACGCCCAGTTGGGCGTCACGCCGGACAGCGGCACATCGGTGCGGGTCGACGCCCGCGGCGCGCGGGTGCTCGATCTGGTTGCGGGCAAGGCGGCCGACGATGGCAGCGGCGTGTACGTACGGATGGCGAATGCGGATCCGGTGTATGCGTTGCACGGCGCGCTGGCGTCGGCGTTGCATCGGGACGCGAACGAATGGCGCGATACGCGCATCGCCGATGTCGTGCCGGACAGCGTTGGCGCGATCGAAATTCGCCGGAAGGCGATGTATGCCTTGCGCCGCGGGCCTAACGGATGGCGATTCGCCTCGGGTGCAGCGGCGGACACATCGGCTGTCTCGAGTTTGCTCGGCCAGTATCGCGACTTCCGTGCATCGGGATTTGCGCCGGCGCGTTCGAGCGACTCGACGGCGGGGCACGCGGCGCCGATCCACGTCGCACTGCAGGATCGCCACGGCAAGACGATCTTCGGCCTAACGATGGACTCGGCTGTGAGCGCGGTGACGGCGCGTGCGGACACGGGCGGCGTGCGCTTTCTGGTGAGCCCGTGGCAGGTCCGGGAGCTCGCGCCGCCCGAGAGCACGCTGATCGTGAAGAAGAAGCGCTGATCCGGGGGCGCCTGGCACCAACACAGGGTCAAGGATAACACCGCCGTCGTTCTCTTCTCCTGCGCGAGTGGCTGGGATACCGTTTCCTCATGTCTTGCATCTACGTTCATGAAGACGCGGACACAGCACGAACACAGTGGACGCGACACGAGCAAACCCAAGGCGTTGATTTTCTCTCGGTGCTTTGTCCGTTGTGTCCTGCTTTGTCCGCGTCTTCATGAGCGTAGCACTCTGCCCGTCCGGCCTGCCTCGCGATCCATCTTCTATCGTTCGTTCGCCTTTTTCCCGCCACGTATACCTGAAATTCCCGAATTACCCATTTAATTGAATCCGCAGGTTGGCTCATGGCGTACAGCCGACGACTCGCGGCCCTCGAGAGGACGAATGGACCGTCGCCAATTTCTCGGCAGCACAGCGGTGCTTCTCGCCGCGCCACGCCTCGCGCGCTGGGAACGCCGCCGCACGCGGCTCATCCTGCTCGGCACTGCCGGCGGTCCGCGACCGCACAAGACACGCGCCGCGCCAGCGCAGGCAATCGTAGTCAATGATACCGTCTACGTCGTGGACTGTGGCAACGGTGTCGCACGACAACTCGTGTTTGCGGACCTGCCGCTTTCAAGCGTGCGACACATCTTCATCACGCACCATCATTCCGATCACAACGCCGACTACGGCAACCTGATCCTCCTCGCGTGGGCGGCCGGCCTGCGCACGCGGCTGGATGCTTGGGGCCCGCCGCCGCTCGAGCGCATGACGGACCTGTTCTTCGCAATGAATGCGACAGACATCAGCGCCCGGACAGGGGACGAAGGGCGGATGCCGCTTCGGCCGCTCGTGCACGCGCATGACGTGCGCGGCGGCGGCCCGGTGATGCACGACGACAACGTACGCGTGACGGCAGCGGTCGTGCACCATCCGCCGATGGTGCCCGCGTTCGCCTACCGGTTCGACGCCGAGGACCGGTCGATTGTCATCTCCGGTGATACCACGCCGAGCGAGAGCTTGGTGGCGCTGGCGCGGAACGCGGACATCCTGGTGCACGAGGCGCTGTTCGACGCCGCGTCCGTCGACCGGCTCGTCGCGCACGTGCCTAACGCGTCAGATCTCCGGCGCAGCATTCTGTCACATCACACGACGGCGGAAGAAGCCGGTCGGATCGCCGCCGAGGCACAGGTGGGCACGCTGGTGCTGTCGCATCTCATCCCGAGCGAGGATCCGGCGGTCACCGAGGCGATGTGGAGCGATGCAGCCCGCAAGCATTTCGGCGGCCGAATCCTCGTCGGGCGAGACCTGATGGAGATGTGAGCCATAGCGTTAGGCGGTTGGGCAGCTGTGATGAGGGACGTCGAGATTCCCCCCATGGACAGATCAGTCACTGCACGGGAGGCGGCATGCGAGGTTCGACGGCCACGATATCTTATATCGTTGCGATGGTCGCCGTGATCGTCGCGGTCGATGTGCTGTTCTTCAAGGGCCGGTCGGGGCAGCGCCTGCTGGCGAATGCCGGAATCGTCCTCATCTTCGCCGCGTTCTACGTCAGGTTTCTGAAGCGCGGCTGAGCGTGCGGCGCCCCGTTCATCAAGGCTGTCGGCGACCGCCGGCATCGGCCCGATGTGAGCGTTAGGCATGGAACGAGAGCGGCGTACGGGACGTGCCGTCGGCGCGTTTCTGGGTCTGACCTTCGCGAGCACCTGGGCGCTCTGGGCCGTGGTCATCCGCGCATCCGCAAACCACGGCGCGTCGAGCACGGCCGCCGGCCCCGCCTTCGGCGGCCCGGCGTTCCTGCTCGGCGTGTTCGCGCCCGGAATCGTTGCGCTGGCGCTCACCGCGTGGCATGGCGGACATCAGGCGCTTGCGGCGCTGCTCCGGCGCATCGTCCAGTGGCGCGTTCCGCTTCGTTTGTACGCGTTCGCGCTGCTGCTCATGCCGCTGACCAAGCTGGCGGTCGCGCTGCTGGTCCGCGCGACGACCGGCGCGTGGCCACGTTTCGGCGAGACGCATCCGGTAATCCTCGTCGCGGCGACCGTCTTGTCGACGGTCGGGCAGGTGGGCGAGGAAGTCGGGTGGCGCGGCTACCTCCTGCCGCGCCTAACGGGACGCATGGGCCTCGCGGCGGCGAGCGTCATCGTCGGCATAATCTGGGCGGCGTGGCACCTGCCGCTCTTTTTTACCCCCGGAGCAAACACCTATCACCAGTCGTTCCCGCTCTACGCGCTGCAGCTGACCGCGTATTCGATCGCGCTCGCCTGGCTCTACTGGCGATCCGGCGGCAGTTTGCTGCTCACGATGTTCATGCACGCCGCCTTCAACAACATGAAAGACATCGTACCCTCCGGCGGGGTTGCGGCCGGGCACGTCTTCACTTTCGATTCGACACTGGTATTCCGGCTGACAGTGCTGGTGTTATGGATTGCCGGCGCGGTGCTGCTGGTGCGCATGTGGCATGCACCGCGCCAGATCAATGGCTCCACCGCTGCCTAACGCTCGATCCTGGGACGCGCACGGGCGGCGGCTGCCGCAAGGACGTCCGCCATCCGCTCATCGCGTGATCCGTAGCGCGCCCACCCCTCGGCATTCGAGCGGTACCGGTAGTCCGTCATCGTCACGTCCGCGCCGTGATCGATGAGAAACATCACGGCGTCCAGATTCCCGTGAATTGCGGCCTCGTGGAGGATGCTCGCGGGCTCGTGCGTGGCCCAATCGGTGTTGATGTCGGCGCCGTGCTCCAGCAGAAACGTGGCAATCTCGAAGTGCGAGTTGAGAACGGCCCACGCGAGTGCGATGTCGAGCGTCTGCTGCGTCGTCGGCGGCCCCCAGTGCAGGTCGGCACGGGGAAAGTGCGGATCACTGTGCGGGTAGTGTTGCGCCAGCTCGCCCAGAGCAGGGTGGCCGGCTGCGTCGAACCAACGAGCCACTGCAGCCGCGTCGCCCGCGCCGGCGGCGTGCGGCAAATCGTTAGGCAGCGGCCAGATCCGGGTTAACAGCGGAAGGAGCCGCGCGGTCCCGTACGACAGCGCTTGCGCAATCAATGACGACCGCGGCGTGGGCGCCGGCTCGGTGTGAAGAATCGCCGGATCGCGATCCAGCAACGTTCGGATGAACTCCCCTCGATCCTTCTCGTAGCAGGCGGGCAGCATCAGCTCGGCTTGCAGAAGCGTGAACGGGGCGTCGAGAATCCACGGCTCGTCGTCCAGCCAGCCACGAAACGTGGCGAGATCGTTCCGATCGAGAGCGTCCTTCAACTGCAGTTCGACGAACGCGTGCCACAGCGTCGTCTCGGGCTGCATGTGCCAGAGGGCGTCCGGATGTCGAATCAGAAAGGCGACGAACGCCTCGCAGCCCTGCCAGCGATCGATACGGCGGCCGAGCTCGGGATCGAGGGCGATCGCCCGCTCGAGGAGCAGAAGCGCGACGGCGGTGTGCGAGAATCGGCACGCGCTCATCAACGCGTTGCCTAACGCGAGCTGCTCGCCGGGTGCGCCGTCATCCGGGATCGGCGCGGCACCATCGAGCCGCGCGCGGACCGCGGCGGCGTCGCCGAGTGCCGCGAGGACGTCGAGAGATCGCGGCGGTGCGGTCTTTTTCGCGAGCAGCTGCAGCATGGCCGATGCGCCCGGCTTTATCACCTGCTCCCAGGTCGTACGCTCGACCGTTGCGCCGGCGTCGATGAGCATCTCGGCGGCAACGGGCCGGGTGTAGATGCGCTCGCGTTCGGGATCCGAGCAGTCCATGGCGTAGGACATGGTGGCATCGAGCAGCGTCCGTCCGGCTGCGTCGCGCCACGAGACCAGCGCCGGGTATTCGCCTAACAGAGCGCGCAACCGATCGTGATCGGCATTGTGAATCGCCACGCGCGCGTCCGCGGCGGCCCGATCGAGCCCGTGGCCCAGGCGGTTTGCCACTTCGGCCGTCAGCGCCGGCCAGCCGGCGAATCCGTATTCGCGTGCGATGACGAGCTGCGCGTCGCGATTGGACAACGGCAGCGCGGCGTGCGGCAGCTGCGCTGTTATGCGGGCGATGGCGTCGCCATTTCCGGCGGCGGCGTCGCGGGCGAGTCTCTTCGCTTGTTTGCGAAGCGAGTCGAGGGACGGATGTGCGGGCAGATCTCGAGCAGCGAACATAGCGCCTCCTTTCACGAAACGCCTGTACCCGCTGCGCAATCAGGCTGAAAGAAGGTGCACAGCACCGCATTTCAGTGTGTGACAGGTGGGAATCGTTCCCTTGCCGCGGGTTGGAGGCGCCCTGTCAGGCGCACTGATGGGAACTATCGTAAGGAACGGCGCCGCTGTCAAAGGCTGGCGAGTTGCGACCACCCGCGTGGGCGACGACCAGTGCAACCTTCCGTTCGACGGATTGTGTCGGCGGGGAATGCGGCGGCGAAGCGGAATCCCCATCTGCCTGACGGTCTCCTCGTGCACCCAACCTCGGCGCTCGTCGTTCGCAAGCTCATCGCGGCCATCGAAGGCATCGGTTGTGCGTTAGGCGCGCGGCTCTTTCTTCGCCATGCCGTGATCGTGACGCACGCGCATCCCGATGTCTGGCGAGTCGCGCCGCTGCACCTGGCGGCGTTCGGCCTGTGCGTCGTGGGCGCTCTGCTGCTGTGGTTCGAACAAGCGACTGCGTCGCGTACCTCCGGGCCATGCGCTATGCTTCCGCCGTCCTTTACTCCGCAGGCCGGACAATCATGCGCAACCTCAGTCTTGCCCTCGCCCTCGTGGTCTTGGGTGTCGCACCGGGCACGTCCATTTCTCCGACGCCTCGGGCGCGCGTCCCGGTCGGCGCCAGCGTCGCGACGACACGCTTCGAGATTTCGTTTCCTGTCTCCGCGCACGACGGACCGATCACGGGCCGCGTCTTCCTCGCCCTGAGCCGCGATTCGGCGCCGCCGCCCATCGCGAACGCCGGCTCCTTTACCAGTAGCACGCCGCTCTTCGGACTCGACGTGAGCGCACTGGCGCCCGGCCAGGCCGCGGTGATCGACGCGTCGACACTTGGATATCCCACCAAGTCACTCGCCGACATTCCCGCCGGCGAGTACTGGGTGCAAGCGGTGATGAACGTCTACACCGAATTCCATCGTGCCGACGGACACACCATCTGGGCGCACATGGATGAGTGGGAGGGGCAGAACTTCACTTCGTCGCCGGGCAACATCATCAGCGAGCCGCAGCGGGTGCGCATCGATCCGTCCGCGGGCGGTACCGTGCAGATCTCGCTCACCTACGTCATCCCGCCCATCCATATGCCGGCGGACACGAAGTGGGTGAAGCACATCAAGATTCAGAGCACGTTGCTCACGAAGTTCTGGGGGCATCCATTCTACCTCGGCGCCACGGTCCTGCTCCCCGCGGGGTACGAGACACACCCGAATGTGCGCTATCCGGTCGTATTTGAGCAGGGGCACTTCGGCCTTGGCGCACCGCTCGGTTTCAATCCGGACAGCGTCTCGCTGCCGCCGAAGTTTCAGACGCTCCTCGGTTCGTACAACCGGGAGCCGGGATGGGTGTTCGCACGTGCGTGGATGGGACCGCACATGCCGCGGATGATCGCGGTGACCTTTCAGCACCCGACGCCGTACTTCGATGACTCGTACGCTGTCAACTCGGCGAACAACGGTCCGTACGGCGACGCGATCATGAGCGAGCTGATTCCGTATCTCGAATCGCACTTCCGGATGATCGAAGCGCCGTATGCGCGCGTGCTAACCGGCGGCTCGACGGGCGGGTGGGAATCGATCGCGCTGCAGATCTATCATCCCAAGTTCTTCGGCGGGACATGGACGCTCTATCCCGATCCGGTGGACTTTCATCACTACGGAACGTTCGACGCGTACGCCGACACGAACGCGTTCGTGGACGACGCGCCCGGCATCGCGCCGTTCAGCCCAATCAGCTCGTGGTACCATCCCGAGCGCATGGTCATGCGCGACAACGACGGGCAGCCATGGCTGAGCATTCGCGACATGAGTCGTTTGGAAGACGTGCTCGGGAGCCATGGGCGATCGGGTGAACAGTTCGAGGCGTGGGAATCCGTGTACGCTCCTGTCGGCGCCGATGGCTATCCCGAGCCGCTGTGGGACAAGAAAACCGGACACATCGATCGCTCCGTGATCGATTACATGCGCGATCACGGCTACGATCTCGAGGCGTACCTCGCGAAGAACTGGGAGACCGTGGGCCCGGATCTCGTGGACAAGATCCACGTCGATGTCGGGGACATGGACAACTTCTATCTGAATCTGGCGGTGATGGACCTGCAGCACTTCCTCGAGTCGACGACGTCGCCGCACGTGCCGGGGGTGTTCCGTTACGGGCGCCCGGAAAAGGGGCATGGGTGGCAGCACGTGACTAACGCGGAGTTGATCGAGGAGATGGCGGCGGCGATCACGAAGCACGCGCCGTCCGGCGCGAACATGAAGGCGTGGAAATACTAGCCTTTGCCCCGTGCTCTTTGTTATCCTTTGGACCCTTCGTCGATGGGACCTGGTCCTCGCGCGATCACTTGTGAGCGCGGAGCCGAGTCCCCACGACAAAGGGTTCAAAGGAAAACGAAAAGGATGTAAGGGATGGGGAAGATCGCAGCCATGGACGTGCAAACGTCATCGTTCACGTACCTGGTGTAGGTCACGCGCGCGAACAACGCACCTTCCCTCGCGTGGCAGCGATCTTCTCCATCACCTGCATCCTTTTTGTTTTCCTTTTGAGCGTTTGTCGAAGATCTCTCCCTGTGGCTTTTCGTTGGAGACTCGCCACGCGGTGGCTGCCCCCGCGCCTCAGAGCTCAGTACGCCTTCCCACCTCGAGATCACCCACACGAAATCCCGAAGAGCCTCTTAGTTGGCCCGCCTGCAGCCGCGCTTCCAACCCCACCATCCACGTTGAGTACATGACATTCGTCGCACCTTCGTAGCGCAGCGTAAGTGGTAACGGGGAACCCAATCGGCGTGTCGATTTCCGCGGGCTCCGTTCGTCGCCTGGTTGTAGGTTCCTCAACTCACGGATGGAGGCGTCGAATGCGACGGGTCAGAATCTTCGAACACATCTCGCTGGATGGCGTGATTCAACACGGCAACGATGCTGACGGCGGCTTCCCCTACGGTGCCTGGACGGCGGTGTATCGCAGTCCGGACGGAGCCCAAGCCGTGGCCGAAGCCCAGGGGGAGAACGTCGACTTTTTGCTCGGCCGCCGTACCTACGACCTCTGGTCCAGCTACTGGCCGACGGTCAAGGGCGGTCCGTTCGCGGACACGATAAACGCCGCCACGAAATACGTGGCGACGCATCGTCCGGACAGCCTCGAATGGGGCCCGGTCGAGCCGCTCGGCGCGGATATCGCCGAGGGCGTTCGCCGGCTCAAATCAAGAGACGGTCCGGACCTGATCGTCTTCGGCAGCTCGACGCTGACCTCGGTGCTGTTCGAGCACGGACTTGTCGACGACGTGGTGCTGGTGGTCTATCCGGTCTTACTGGGTCGCGGCAAGCGCGTGCTCTCGGACCGCGTCGCAGCGCGCGAGCTCGCGCTCGTTAGCACAAAGGCCATGGCGACGGGCGTGGTCATAAACACGTACCGGCACGTTGGCTCGCTGCGAACCGCATCCTAGCGCCGTCCTCGGGTCTCCAGCGTGTGACTCCTCTCGCGCCTAACGTGACCCGGCGCGCTGCGCGCCATCGATGATCGACGCCACCGCGGTATACGTCGTCGTCGTGATTTTCCTCGCGACGCTGGTCCGATCCACGGTCGGCTTCGGCGAAGCGCTTGTCGGCGTACCGCTCCTCGCGCTCCGCGTGCCCGTCGCTGTGGCGGCGCCGCTGGCCGTTGTCGTCTCTATCCTGATCGCCGGATTGATCGTCGCGCAGGATTGGCGCGACATCGAGGTGCGCAGCGCCGGTTGGCTCGTCGGATCATCGCTCGTCGGAATCCCGCTTGGCCTGTTGCTGCTGACGCTGGTCAGCGATCACATCGTCAAGGCGATACTCGGTGTCATCATCGCCGCGTTCGCGACCTATTCGCTGACGGCAAAACGCGTTCGGCATCTCGAGCACGATCACCTGTCCCTGTTGCTCGGCGCCGGGTTAGTCTCGGGAGTCCTTGGCGGTGCGTACGGCATGAACGGTCCGCCGCTCGCGGTGTACGGATCGCTGCGCCGTTGGGCGCCGCAACGGTTTCGCGCGACGCTGCAGGGCTACTTCCTCGTCGCGAGCTTGGCCGGGCTCGCCGGCTATGCAGCGGTCGGTCTGTTGCACCCGCCGCTCGGACGCTACCTGCTGCTGTCACTCCCCGGCGTGTGTGTCGGCGTCGTGATCGGTCGGGTGTTCAACCGTCGTTTGCGGGGCGACACCTTCTTTCGTGTCGTGTACGTTGGATTGATCGCGATCGGATGCGTACTCATCGCGCAGTCGATGTAGACCGGCGTGCGGGTCCTGACTAACCGGGACGACGCGTTGCAACCGGAGACATTCCGCGCCGTACGGCGTGACAGTCGACGCTGTCTCGAAGTCTGTCGACTTGCATTAGTCCATGTGCAGTGCGGCGGCCGCATCGATGCGGAGCGCCCGCCACGTGGGAATGGCACTCGCGAGCGCCGTGACGAGCAGCAATCCCGAGGCCGACGCCACGAAGGTGGCCGGATCCATCGGCCGATGCCGAAGGGCTGGCGCGCCGGCAATTCGGCGGCCTGCGCCACCTGGCGGAGCGCCGCCGGCGGCCGTATACTCGCTAAGTGAGAGGAACCCAACGCCAGCCCTGAGGCGGCCACAATGTCCACCAGCTCCGCCGACATCATCCGCGGCACCGCCGACATGCTGATCCTCAAGCTCCTGGACGTCGAGCCCATGCACGGCTGGGGCATTGGCCAGGAGCTCGAGCGCCGGTCGCGAGCCGCGCTCCGCATCCAGCCCGGCGCCCTCTACGGTGCCCTCCATCGGCTGGTGCGCGAAGGCTGGGTGCGATCGTACTGGCAAACCACCGAGAACGCGCGGCGCGCGCGCTACTACGCGCTCACGCGATCGGGAAAGCGCCGCCTGGACGTCGAGACCGAGACCTGGCATCGCCTGGCCGGCGGCGTCGCGCTCATCCTTGCCACGCGCTAGGGAGACACCATGCGACGGATCATTGCCGACGTGCGGTTCCGCATGCGCGCGTTGTTCGGCACCCGTGCCCAACGCGAGCTCGATGACGAGCTGCGGTTTCATCTCGAGATGGATGCGGCGACGCTCCGCGCGCGCGGCATGCCGGCGGCCGATGCCGAGCGGCTGGCGCGGCGGCAATTCGGCAGCCTGCGCCGAGAGGCGGAGCAGGTGCGGGACGCCTGGGGCGTGTCGCTGGCGGACGAGTTCGTCTCCGACGTCCGGCACGCGCTGCGCCAGATGCGGCGGCGAGCGGGCTACACGGCCATCATTCTTCTGACGTTAGGCCTGGGCATCGGCGCCACGGTGGCGCTGTTCAGCGTGGTCAGCGACCTGCTGCTCAAGCCGCTGCCGTATCCGGAGGCGGATCGCATCCACGTGTTCTGGAGCGACTACGACTGGCGCGGCGAGGAGTACGACTTCGTGCGCCAGCGCCCGGGCGTCTTCCAGCACCTGGCGGCGTTTTCGACCAACGGTGCGCCGTACCGGCCTAACACAAACGGCGCCGATGGCGCGCGGCTGCTGCCGTTCGTGGTCGCCACGTCCACCTTGTTCGATGTCCTCGGCACCCGGCCGATGCTCGGCCGCCCGTTCGACGCCGCGGAGGACAGGCCGGGCGCGCCGCCGGTGACCGTGATCAGTTATGGCATGTGGAAAACGGACCTGGGCGGCGATCGGCGGGTGATCGGACACCGGATCATGCTCGACGGCGAACCGGTGACCGTGGTCGGCGTGATGCCGCGCGGATTCTATTTCCCCACGCCGGACATTCGCGCGTGGCGTCCGTTGGCGCTCGACCCCAAGAGCCCGATGTACACCAGTGGGTATCTGACCCTGATCGGGCGAACCGGAGCGGGCGTGCCGCCGGCGCTCATCGAGAGCGACGTCCGGCGCATCGCGCGTGCGTTAGGCACCAGGTTCACGTATCCCGTGGCGTGGGACAAGACCAGGAATCCGTACGTGCTGCCCGTGCGCACCTACCTCCTGGGCGACGTCCGCGACCCGCTCGTGCTGCTGCTCGCGGCGGCGACGCTGCTGCTCGGCATCGCGTGCGCCAACGCGGCGTCGCTGATTCTCGCCCGCACCAGCGACCGCGGCGGCGAGATGGCCATGCGGCGAGCGTTAGGCGCGGGGCAGTGGCGGCTGGCGCGGCAGGTGCTGGCGGAATCGCTCGTGCTCGCCGCGGCAGCGGCAGTGCTCGGCGTCGCCGTGGCGACCGCCGGCTTCCGGGCGCTGGTCGCCGTGCTGCCGCTGGCCCACGGCTTCGCCGGCACCGTCGCCATCGGATGGGCCACGTTCGCGTCCGCGTTCGTGCTCGCGCTGCTGATCGCGTTGGTCGGATCCGCGGCGCCGATTCGCCGGCTGGTGGGCAGCGGCGCCGCCGTGAGCCGCGAGCGAAGCGAGGAAGGCCTGCGCCGAGGGACGCGTCGGATTCACGGCGCGATCATCGTCTCCCAGGTCGCATTCGCCGTCCTGCTCGTCGTCGGCGCGACGCTGCTCATTCGCTCGGTCGACAACCTGCGCTCGGTCGACATGGGATTCGATCCGCACGGCGTGTCGACCTTCACGCTCGTCACCAGCGACAACATGACGCAGGCGTCGGAAACGCGTTTCTTCGACGAGGTGCTGGCGCGGGTGTCGGCGCTGCCCGGCGTTCGCGCTGCCGGCCTAACGAACAGGTTGGCGCTCCGCGACGAGGGCTACCAGGGACCGATGGGGATCGAGGGCCGCCCCGACCTCGACGGCAAGAACCGTCCGAACAGCCTCTATCGCACGGTCACCCCGGGTCTCTTCGCCGCGATGGGGATGCGCGTGATCGACGGCCGCGGCATCGACTCCACCGATGTCATGGGCAGCATGCCGGTGACGGTGATCAGCGAGTCGTTCGCGCGCCGCATGTGGCCGGGACAGAGCGCCATCGGCAAGCACATCTATTCCGGTTGGTCGGGCAAGATGGTGGCACTCACGGTGGTCGGCGTCGCGCGGGAGACGCGAATGACCACGGTGACCGGCGACCTACCGTTCACGATGTTCGTCCCGCGGGCGCAGCAGGCGACGAACTCCGGGGGCGTGCTCGTCGTGCGGTCATCGACACCGCCCGCGTCGCTCATGCCGGCGGTGCAGCGTGCGATCGCGGAGATCGATCCGCAGGTAGCCGTGGCGCGCGTCGAGAC
Organism: Gemmatimonadaceae bacterium; assembly: GCA_036273715.1. Taxonomy (NCBI): domain Bacteria; kingdom Pseudomonadati; phylum Gemmatimonadota; class Gemmatimonadia; order Gemmatimonadales; family Gemmatimonadaceae; species Gemmatimonadaceae bacterium. Next base: position 59,075 of record DASUHB010000040.1, on the reverse strand, counting down.
CATGGATGAGGTGGTCGCCGCGGCGTTGGCCGAGCCGCTCCGGCTGCGGTTCTTCCTGACGGTGTTCGCGGCCATCGCGCTCGTGTTAGGCACGATCGGCGTCTATGGCGTCGTCTCCTACGCTGCGTCCCGCCGGCGCGCCGAGTTTGCGATCCGGATGGCGCTCGGCGCAACGCCGAAGCGGGTGCTGAGAGAGGTGGTCGAGCGTGGGCTCGTGCCCGTCGTCGGCGGCGTGGCGATCGGGATCGGTGCGGCGGTGGCCGTGAGCGGCCTGCTGCACCGCTTCCTCTTCGGGTTAGGCGCGACCGACCCGGTGAGCCTTGGCGCGGCGGCCGGCGTCCTGACGGCGGCGGGCGTCGTCGCGGCACTGGTGCCCGCGGTGCGGGCGGGGCGCACGAGTCCGGCGGAGGCGTTGCGGGCCGACTAACGGATTGGATTTCGGTCGACGCGCCCCTCTGCAATTTGCCCGTCCCGCGTCGAGGCGGTTACCATTGAGGCATGGACGCCACGCCGATCGCTTGTCGCCTGACCCCCGAGGAGCTGCGCCGCGCCGCGGGCGAGCTGCTGCCGGGCTTGCTGCGCAGCGCGCGCACGGTAGCGGCCGCCGACGCGGCGCTGCGCCTAACGCTCGACCCGACCGATGGCTCGATCAGGCGGATCGCATCGGTCATCGAACGCGAGCGCCGCTGCTGTCCGTTTCTCGATTTCGTGCTCGAGATCCCGGCGGCCGCGGACTCCGTGACGCTCACCGTGTCCGGACCCGACGGCACGAGCGAGCTCTTTCGTACCCTGGCCGCGGAGTTGGACCGCGGCCCGGCCACGTCGGCGGGATAAGCGACGCCTAACGGCCAGCAAAGAGCCGCGCCACTGCCGCCCGGCGCCGCCGGCTCACCGGCACGACCGCACCGTTCGTCAGGACCAGTTCCACGCAAGCGTTCCGCCGCCGCAGCGCGGCAACGCGATCCACCCGCACGATGTACGAGCGGTGCACGCGTACGAACGCCTGCGGATCGAGCGTCTGCTCGAGCGCATCCAGCGACGTCCGCACCAACTGCCGTTTGCCGCGGGCGACGACGGCCGCGTACACGTCGTCGGCCTCGATGTAATCCACCGATTCGAGCGGAATCACGAGATCAGCGGTTCCTACCCGAGCCACGAGCGGGACCGCCGCCCGGGCGGCGGCGCGCTCGGGCAGCTGCCTAACCGATAACCGGCGGCGCACCCGCTCGAGCATCGCGTCGAAGCGGGCCTCGCTCAGCGGCTTCGTCAGGTAGTCGGCGGCCTCCACCTCGAACGCCGGCAGCGCAAACTGGTCGAACGCCGTCACGAACACGATGATCGGCCGATCGGCGTTCGACCGCTCGCGAGCCACCTCGAGTCCGGTGCCGAGCGGCATGCGCACGTCGAGCAGCGCGAGGTCGGGTCGCATCGACGCCAAGGCGGTGCGCGCCTCATCGCCATCGCGGCACTCGGCCACGATGTCGACATCGGCATGACGAGACAGGAGCTGTCGCAGCGCGCGCCTCGAGAGCTCCTCATCGTCGGCAATGAGCGCGCGAATCATGACGCGGACGCGACCGGCGCGGCGCGCGTCTGCGCACGAGTGAACGGGATCGCGATCGTGACGTGCACGCCGCGGCCGTCCGCGCCGGACCCGACGGTCAGCGTCGCCCTCGCGCCGTACAGGTGCTCCAAGCGGCGCCGCGCATTGGCGATGCCGACGCCCGAGCCGTTGCCTGCCGATGACAGACCGCGGCCGTCGTCGCGCACCGTTAGCACGAGTGATCCGCCATCCACGGACGCGCCGATCGCGATGGCGTTGCGCTCGCGTCCGTGCAGCACGCCGTGCTTGAGGGAGTTCTCGACGAAGGGCTGCAGGATGAAGACCGGCACCATGGCGTCGGCGGGCGCGGTGTCGGTGTCGAACGTCACGGCCAACCGGTCGCCGAACCGCATCTGCTCGATGCGCAGGTACTGCCGCACGAAATCGAGCTCCGAGGCCAGCGTGGCCTCGTTCGCGTCGCCGGCGTTGACCGTTGCGCGAAGCACGTCGCCGAGCAGGGCCAGCGCGCCTAACGCGCGCTCCGTGTCGCGGTCGCGCACCAGCGCCATCACCGCGTTGAGGCTGTTGAACAGGAAATGCGGCTGGAGCTGCATGCGCAGCGCGCCTAACTGCGCCCGCCGGAGCTCGGCTTCGAGGGCCGCGGCCTCGCGCTCGCGTTCTCTGAGGCGCGCCGCGTTGCGCCACGCATAGCCGGCGATGACGATCGCGAAGTAGACGAGCGTCGTCGCGGCGAGGCCGCCGAGGAACCATCCGCGGGCCGCGGCCCACAGTCCCTGGCTCGACGGGCGCGCCCATGCGTTCACGAGCGCGTCGGCCAGGGCCAGCAGCGCGCCGGCGATGAGGCCGGCCAGCACGTGCACCGCTACCGACGCCGCCGCGAGCGGCCACCGGAGAGGAAAGCGTTCGGCCAGTGCCAGGATGGCTGGCGTTAGGAGTGCCCAGCCGAGCCATTGCGGCGCCTCGCCGATGAACGCGCGCCAGGCGGCAATCGGCCGGCCCGCTTGCGCGGCGAATATGACTGTTTCCGCCGTTGACAGCAGCGTCGGGATCAGCCAGATCGCCGCGATCTGCCACGTCGGTATCCAGCGATGATCTGCGTTCGCGCGATGCGACGGGCGCTCGGGACTCATGGCGATCATGATCGGTTGAGCCGGCGCGCGGTGCAAGGGACTCGCGACCGCTCGCAACGGCAAGTGCACCGCTCGCGACAGCGCGCTTGCGGCGCGGTGCTCGGCGCGCATGAATTGCCCGCCATGACGCCCTTGCTCCTGATCACCGCGCTCGTGGCAGCGCTCGCCGACACGAGCGGATGTCGCCCTGTATCCGGCCTCGACGCGCACGCGCTGCTCGTTCGCGCTGCAACCGCGACGGGTCTCGACACCGCCCGGCGCACCGTGCTCCAGGTGCACGGCTACGATGTCGTGCAGCACGCATACGAATCCGATCGCACGTATCCGCCGTTTCTCGCCGAAGTCCAGTCGCTCGATGAGTGGTTCGATCCCGCGTCGGGCGTGCAGCGTACGACATCGCACTCGACCATCGGCGGATACGAGTTTGGTCTCACCACCATCGGCGACGAGCACGCGTCGTATCTCGTGCGCGACACGGCGCTCGTGCCCAGTCCTGCGGTGCACGGCGCGTTGTACCAGACCAGGCCGCTCGATGTGTGGGCAGTCCTAACGGACTGGCTGGCGGCGACGGACGTGCGCGTCGCGGGACGATGCACGTACCGTGACTACCCGCGCATTGTCCTCACGCGGCGCGGTGTGCGGGGACCCGAGGAGTTGTACCTCGATCCCAAGTCGGGCTACCCGGAGAAGCTCGACCGCGAGGAGCCGCACTACCTGTGGGGCCAGGTACACGTCGAGTTCGTGTGGTCGACGTGGGATCGCGTCCAGGACGCGCACCTTCCGGGCGCCGCCTTCCGTATGGAAGATGGCGAGACGGAGATCGCGCGCGTGTTTGGCGTTAGGCGCTTGGCGCCGCGCGACAGCGCGCCATCGCTGGCGGTGCCGGCGCACGAAACGGCGATGACGCCGGCGATCGCCGCGTTCCTGGCGCCGAAGCGTCCGGATACCGCGCGTGTGAGCGACAAGGTGTTCGTGCTGCGCAACGCCGGCTACGGCGAAGTCGTGGCGCTGGATCGCGACACCGTATACGTGTTCGACGCCACCCAGGGCGAGGAGCGCGTGCGGCAAGACTCGACGTGGATCGCGACGCTGTTCCCCAGCCACCATCCTATCGTGGTAGTGGTCACCGATCTCGCGTGGCCGCACGTGGCCGGTGTGCGCGCCTGGGTCGCCCGCGGCGCGACGATCGTCTCGCATCGCGCATCCCGCGCATTTCTCGAAAAGGTCGTGAACCGGCGTTGGACCCTCGCGCCCGATGACCTCGAGCGCCATCGCTCGCACGCCATCTTCCGCTTTCGCGCGGTGAGCGACTCGATGTCGTTGGCCGGCGGCGATATCGATGTGTTTCCGATCGATGGCGCGGCGAGCGAAGTCGCGCTGGCTGCCTTCATCCGGCCGGCGCGGTTCCTGTGGGCCAGCGACTACATCCAGGACCTGAGCGCGCCAACCCAGTACGTGGACGACGTCGTGGCTGCCGTTAGGCGTACCGGAGTCAGGCCGTCCAAGGTCGCAGCCGAGCACGCCCCGCTCGCCGGCTGGGCCCGCGTGTCGGCGCTGGCAGCGCCCGTCTCGTCGCCCTGAGCAGGGCGAGGCGCGGGAAACTTCGGCCCGGCGACCGGTGTACCGAGCGGATGCCCTTCGTAACGAGGTCACCCGTGCGATTCCTCCTGTGCGCCATGGCACTCGGCGCGGTAGTCGCCTGCTCGCAGTCCAGTGTGTCTCCCATGGAGCCGTCGGTTGCCGGCGTGTGGTCGCTCGACTCGGCGACGATATTGTCGCCTCGGACGATGCACTTGTCGCAGCACGACGATGCCGTCGCCGGCACCGGCTCGTCGATGGGCGTCGATGTGCCGATGCCGGTCGACATCAGCGGAAGCTTCAGCCCGCCCACCGCCGCGAGTCCGCCGCTGCTGTCGCTCATCTTCCAGTTCGAGAACGGAGGCGGGATCACCGGGCAGTTCACCGGAACGCTCACCGCACCGAATCACATCCGGGGCTCAGTTATCTTCTACGGGATCACCCAGACGCCGCAAACGGCCACGGCGTCGTACACCAGGCGGTGATCGCCGATCCGTTAGACAGGCAGTCGTCCGGACCTGACGCACGCGGCCGCGTACGGTTAGCATGAGGCGACGCCTGCGGCGGAGCATCCGGCGATCGATCCGCCAGAGTGGTGATGGCTGCCTAACCGACGGCGACATCGATCACCGACCCGCGCAACCCGTCCGCTGCTGCCGTCACCGTCGCCGGCCCGCGCTCGGGTAACGCCTGTACGATCGCGCAACAGAGGCCGTTGAACGCACTCCGCCACGTATCTTTGTCGCTCTCGTGCGAGCTGGGGTCGCCGTTCCCAACGCCGATCACCGCCAGCGGTCCCGTGACGCCGAAGGTGACGCGGTTCGATGCCGTCGGCACGGTCCGGCCCCTGGCGTCGACGATGCGCGCCGCGACCACCGACACGTCCATGCCATCGGCCGTCAATCGAACGCGATCGGCCTCGAGCGCGACGGCGGCCGGCGACCCCGCGGTCTCGCGGCGCGCCGTGAGCACGACGCGGCCGCCGCGATAGCCGCGCGCCTCGAGGACGCCGGGCGCAAACGGCACCTGCCACGCCGCGTGTCCGTTAGGCGAGACGCGCTCGGCGGCGCCGGCGATGCGCGCGCCGTTCAGGAACAGCTCGACGCGCTCGAGATTCGTATGGCACCACACCTCGATCGGCTGCCCTTCGCGTCCGGCCCAGTTCCAGTGCGGGAAGACGTGGAGCACGGGCGCCGAGCCCCACTGCGCCTGATAGTAGTAGTAATTGTCTTTCGGAAATCCGCACGTATCCATGATGCCGAAGTGCGAATTGATGCACGGCCACCCGTACGGCGTGGGCTCGCCGCGATAATCGAACCCCGTCCACACGAAGCCTCCCGAGGCCCACGGCCGGGCGAGATACGCCGTCCACCACGCCTCCGCCGTCGATGCCCAGGGCGGGAAATTCCGGTCGTACGCCGACGCGTAGCCGCGCGCGGGGTCGTTGGCGTAGATGCCCCGCGTCGACACGGTGCTTGCCACCTCGGTGCCCATCGCCGGTTTGCGCGGAAAGAGCGCGCGGAACTCATCCATCTCGCGCCCGATGTGATAGTTGAAGCCCTGCACATCGATCACGCCCGTGAAGCCTTTGCCCCAGTCGCCGTTCATCGCCGCCGTCACCGGACGCGTCGGATCGAGTTGCCTAACGGTAGCCTTCATCACCTCCGCCATGCGCGCGCCCCGGTCGGTGCCCTGTTCGCCGTCCTCCTCGTTGGCCAGCGACCAGGCGAAGACGCACGGATGATTCCGGTCGCGGCGCACCAGGCGAGCGAGTTGGCTCAGCGCCTCCGGGTCCGCGCCGAACATGCGCGTCTCGTCGAGCACCAGCATGCCGAGCCGGTCGCAGGCATCGAGCAGCTCGGCAGCCGGCGGATTGTGCGACGTGCGGTACGCGTTGGCGCCCATCGCTTTGAGGCGCTCGATCCGGTAGGCGTGCAGGCGGTCGGGCAGGGCAGAGCCGACGCCGGCATGGTCCTGGTGATTGCACGTGCCGCGAATCTCGATGTGTTCGCCGTTCAGCAGCACGCCGCGGTCAGGGTCGAACCGCACGGTGCGAATGCCTAACGGCGTCTCCGTGCGATCCACCTCCACCCGGTCTACGGTGACCAGCGTGACGAGCGTGTACAGGTGGGGTGCGTCGAGCGACCACAGCGACGGCGAATCGATGCGCATCGCTTGATCGACGGTGGCGGAACCGGCCGCTGGGATCGTGACCGGATCCGATCTCGAGGTTTGTACGACCTGTCCGGCGCCGTCCCGCGTCCGCAATTCGATGGTGCACCGCGCGTCGGCGTCACTGTCGTTCTGGATGGTCGTGGCGATGCGCGCCGTGGCGCTGCGCTTTGCGCCGTCCACGGTCGTGCGGACGAACGTGCCCCACAGCGCCACGTGCACCGGCGCCGTCTTGACGAGCCACACGTGGCGATAGATGCCGGCGCCCTCGTAAAACCATCCTTCGTGCTCGGTTGCATCCACGCGCACGACGAGCACGTTGTGGCCGCCGTAGTTCAGTCCGGCGGTGATGTCCACCGCGAACGGGGCGTACCCGCTCAGATTGCGCGCCACCAGATGCCCGTTGAGCGCAACGATGCAATCGCGAAACACGCCATCGAACTCGAGTGAAATGCGTCGGCCCACGTCCTCGGCGGGAACAGCGAACGACTTGCGATACCAGCCGATGCTCGTACCGGGATGCGCGCGCCCCACGGGCTTGAACCCGTAACTCGTTAGGCCGTGGTCATCGACGAACGGCAGCTCCACGGCCCAGTCGTGCGGCAAGTCGAGCCGCCGCCATGACGACGCATCGAAGTCGGCGTGCGCCACCGGAGCGAACAGCTCGCCGGACTTGGCGAACTCTTCTTCGGCGCCGTAGCCGAAGTCACGGGCGGGTTCGGATGCGTGTCCGAGATGAAAGCGCCAGTCGGTGTCGAATCTGATGCGTTCTCGCCCGCCGCCCGCGACCGCCGGCGACATTCCGGCGTCACCGCGCGCGAGCGAGGCCCGCGCGAGGGTGGTTCCGACAACGCGATCGGTCGCCGTTCGCAGGGCGTCGAGCGACGATGGGATGGTGACGAAGCCGAGGACGGAGGCTGCTCCTGTGAGCAGGGCATCGCGGCGGGACATTTTGGAATCGGACATGGTTCCGTGTGGTTGGTCGCGACGCATAACTTTCAACCAATGCGTGGGCCTCACAAGCGACCAGCGCCGGATGTGGCCCGGAACGCGGTGCCCGGCTCCAATGCGCGTGCCGAGACGGCAGGCGCAGCCGGCGATTGCCTAACAAAGAACGCGGCCCTCGCGCTCCGCGTGGCCACGATGTCCGACGTCCCGGCGCTCAACGCCATGATTGCGGAATCCGCTCGGGGACTGAGCGCGGGCTATTACACGCCTGCGCAGGTCGACGCTCTGGTGACGCATGTTTTTGGCGTCGACACGCATCTCGTCACCGATGGCACTTACTATGTGATCCACGCGCCGGACGGCGCGCCCGCCGCGGCGGGTGGCTGGAGTTCGCGTCGCGCTCTGTATGGTGGCGATCAGATGGCGTCGCACGACACGACAGACGCGCGGCTCGATCCGACGCGGGACGCCGCAAAGATCCGCGCGTTCTTCGTGCACCCGGCGTTCACACGGCGCGGCCTGGCGCGGCGACTCTATGCCGAATGCGTCGGCGCCGCGCGTGCGGCAGGATTCCGTCGGATCGAGCTCATGGCGACGCTCCCCGGTGAACCCCTGTATCGCGCACTCGGCTTCGCGGAAATCGAGCGCATCGAGGCCACGCTGCCGGACGGCGTCGTGGTCCCGCTCGTGCGCATGGCGCGCGCCGTGTGAGACCGGCATCCGCATTTGCGCGGGGCGCGGGACCGGTGCCACATTCAGCGGCGACCGTTCCCGGCGTCGCGCATCGCCGCCGCGCCGTCCTCGTTGCCTAACGCAAGGCCCATCGATGCTTCCCCACGTCTTCGGTATTCTCGCGCTCATCGCCGTCGCGCTGCTCTTCGGCGCGACGTGGTACGAGACCGTCGTCATGGCGCCCAACTACGAGCGGGACATACCCGCGTCCATCGCACTCGCGCGGCAGTTTCTGGCGGGCGCCACGCCGGCGCGGTTCTTCCGCGTCGTTGCCCCCGCCGCACAGCTGCTCACGCTCGGCGCCGTCGTGTTCGACTGGGGCAAGCCCGGCGGCAACGCATTTCTCGTCGCCCTCATCGCGCTGATCGTGGCCGACGTGATCACCTACACGTTCCACTATCCGCGACTCGCTGTGATGTTCAAGTCATCCGAACCGCAGGATCCGGCGGCACTGCGCCGCGCGGCTCGCCAGTGGGCGACGGGCAACTGGGTGCGCGGCGCCTTGCTGTTCGTCGTGTTCATGGCGCTGCTCGCCGGCACGGTGCATCTCGCCCAGCACCTCCACGCCTAACGCAAGCAATCGGAGTCCCATGATTGGACGAACCTGGCACGGCCGCGTGCCGGCCAAGAAAGCCGACGCCTATCACAAGTATCTGCTGCGTACGGGACTCTCCGACTACGCCGCGACCCCCGGCAACCGCGGCGTATTCGTGCTGCGCCGCGACGACGGTGATGTGACGCACTTTCTGCTGCTCACACTCTGGCAGTCGCTCGACGCGATCCGCGCCTTCGCCGGCGAGGACTACGAGCGGGCGCGCTACTACCCGGAGGACGACGACTATCTGTTGGAACGCGAGCCGTTCGTCGTGCACTACGACGTCCTCGCAGCCTCGGGCGTGAAGGAATGAGCCCCGAAACGCGCTGCACCGCGGGCTTGTAACTTGCTAACGCCTCTCCGACTCTCGATTCGACGCATACAATGACCTCTGCACCGCCTGCTGCCGGTTTACTTCCTGACACCAAACCGCCGTCAACCCAAACGAAGAGCCCGCTGCGCATAGGAATTGTGGGCGCCGGGCACATGGCCGTGAATCATGCGCTGGCCATTGCCCGGGCCGGCATACCCGCCCGGGTCGTCGCCTTCGCGGACCCATCGTCGGTTGCACGCAACGCTCTTGCGGCGCAGGCGCCGGACGCGGCCGCCTACGAATCCGTCGACGATATGCTGGCCGGTGGCGGCATGGACGTGATTCATATCTGCACCCCGCCCGCGACCCACATGCAATTGGCGCGAGCGGCCATCGAAGCGGGATGCCACGTGTATGTTGAGAAGCCGTTCACGCCCACGGTGGGCGAAGCGGAAGAGCTGTTGCGGCTCGCTTCGTCACGCCACGTGCTCGTATGCGCTGGCCACCAGTTGCTTTACGAGCAACCGGCCCGCAAAGCGGAGGCGAACGCGGCAGCGCTCGGCCGGATCGTTCATGTCGAGAGCTATTTCTCGTTCCGCATCGGCGGCGGAGCACCGCTTCCGGCCGACCTCATGCTGCTCGACATCCTGCCCCATCCCGTATACCTGCTGCTGAATTTTCTCGAGCGAGCATCCCCGGGACCCACGGAGTTGAAATCCATCCAGGTGGGGCACGCGGGGACGGTGCACGCCCTGGTGCGGCGCGGATCCGTGACCGGCCACCTGATCGTGACGGTGGAAGGACGTCCGATCGAAAGCTATCTGCGCCTGGTTGGGACTAACGGAGCAATTTACGCCGACTTCGTTCGCGGCACGGTGCAAAAGCTGTTCGGCCCCGGCACGTCCGGAATCGACAAGATTCTGTCGCCGTATCGCATTGCCACGCAGCTTGTCGGTGGGACGACGCGCGCGCTCGGTCGCCGGTTCATCAAACGCCAGCGATGGTATCCCGGGCTCGCGGAACTGTTCGGCGCTTTCTATACCGCAGTCCAGGAAGGCTCACCGTCGCCGATCAGCCCGGAGAGCATCATCGAAACGGTTCGCATCTGCGAGAAAATCTCGCAGGCGCTAACGGCGCCACCATCCCTCGCCGAAACAGCGGCGCCGGTTGGCCGGCTCGCGGTTGCTCTGACCGGCGGGACCGGATTTCTCGGCAGGGCCGTCACAAAGAAACTGCTCGATCGGGGACTGGCCGTCCGCGTGCTGGCCAGGCGACCGCCAGCTGCGTGGGAGCGTTTGCCGGGCGTTGACTACATCGCGGCGGATCTGGGGAAAGGTGTCGATCCACAAGCGCTGGCGGGCGCAGATGTCCTGATCCACGCCGCAGCCGAAACATCGGGCGGTTGGGAAGAGCATCAGCGCAATTCGATCGACGCGACTGAGCGAGTGCTTCGCGCGGCCGCTGCTGCCGGGGTGCGCCAGGTAATCCACGTCAGCAGCTTGGCGGTGCTCTCGCGTCCTCGCCGGGGACTGATCAACGAGAACACGGCGCTCGAACCTGATAGCCGTGGCTCGGGACCGTACGTGTGGGGCAAGCTCGAGTCGGAGCGGCGCGCCATCGAGTTAGGCGCGTCCCTCGGTCTCAGCGTCAAGGTGGTCCGTCCGGGCGCCATCGTCGATTACGCGGCGTTCGATCCTCCGGGGCTGCTCGGCCGGCGCATCGGCCCGATGTTCGTGGCCGTCGGCGGACGACGCGACCGTGTCGACGCCGTCGACATCCGATTCACTGCCGATGTCCTGGCTCACATGGCCGAGCGGTTCAGCGAGGCGCCGAACGTCGTCAACCTGATCGCAACGGACCCGCCAACGAAACGGGACCTGGTCGGGAACCTGCGTCGCGACAACCCCGGCCTCACCGTCATCTGGCTCCCGTGGCCGGTTCTCGTGCCGCTCTCGGGCATGGCCACACTGCTCCAGAAGGCCCTACGGCCGCGACGCCCCGCGATCAGCTTGCGCAAGGTCTTTGCTTCGCGGCGCTACGACAACGCGCAGGTTCGCGCCCTGGCGGCGCGCATGGGCGACGAGAAGTCGCAAGCCGCGAGCGGCGGAAATGCGAATCGGGGCACGGCGTATCCGTGATACGGCCGAAGCTTCTCGTTCTGTCGCAAACGCTCCCGTTCCCGCCCGACGGCGGCGTCAAGGTTCGCACGTACAACGTCCTCAAGCAGCTCGCGACGGCGTTCGACATCGTCGCCCTTTGCTTCTATCGCTCGAAGACCAGCAGCGACACGGCGGTCGCGGGGCTTCGCGACTTGGCGCGTGTGGAAGCATTCCCGATTCCACAGGAGCATTCGCGGCTGCGCTTGCTGCGCGACCATCTTCATAGCTCGGTGAGCCGGCGCGTCTACACCGCGTTCGCGTACCGTTCGCACAAATTCCGCGCGCGGCTCGTCGACCTTCTCGCCTCCGAGCACTTCTCGCTTGCGCATGCGGACAGCCTCGACCTGTCCGACTATTTCCCGCGCATTGGCAACGTGCCGCTGATCTGCGTGCATCACGATGTGCAATCCGCGTTGCTCAGGAGGCGCGCCCAACAACAGCGCGCGCCGTGGACGCGGGGCTACATCGCGTATCAGGCCGAGTTGATGAGACGCGAGGAACGTCGCTGGTGCCCGCGCGTCGATTTGAACGTGACGGTGTCGGACGTCGACCGCGATGCGCTCCGCGCCGTTGCGCCCGGGTCGCGTGTTGCCGTTGTCCCGAATGGCGTAGACGTGGACTATTTCCACCCGCGGGGCGGCGGAGCTGCCGACAGCGTCGTTTTTGTCGGCGGCAGCAGCTGGTTTCCGAACGCCGACGCTATGCGGTACTTTGGTCAAGCGATTCTCCCGTTGATTCGGGAGCGGGGCGCATCACCGCACGTCGTATGGGTCGGAAGCACGACGGCGGAGGAGAGAAGCGGATTCCGGCGCGACTTCGGCATCGAGGCAACCGGCTACGTCGAAGACACGCGGCCGCATGTCGGAGGGGCAGGGTGCTGCATCGCTCCGATTCGGGTTGGAGGTGGCACACGCATCAAGATTCTCGACGCATGGGCCATGGGGAAAGCGGTGGTGAGCACTTCGATCGGCTGCGAGGGACTGGCGGCAGTCGATGGCGACAACATCCTGGTGCGCGACGACCCGCGCGCATTCGCGGACGCCGTGATTGCGGTGTTGAATGACGAATCACTGCGCGACCGGCTCGGCCGCTCCGGCCGATCGACGGTGGAGCGGGTGTATTCGTGGGAGACGATCGGCCGCGGCATGATCGCGGAGTATCTGGCCGTCGCGGCGAAGCGGTCCGAGGGCCAGATTCCGGATGCCACGTCCGGGTTGCCGTCGCTGTCTTCCTGACGCAGGCTGCTTCGAGGTCCGGGGCGTGACGCCGCGGCGTACAGCCTAACCGAGGCCGGCGAGGCGAAACTGCTGGCGACGCTTGCCATGTCGCCGTAAGTTTTTGCGACCCTTCGCGGACGCCGCACCACACGATGGATCTGCGGGACCAACTCCAGGACACATTGCGCACGACGTACACCCTCGAGCATGAGCTCGGGGGCGGCGGCATGTCGCGCGTGTTCGTGGCCAATGAGCTCCGGCTCAACCGCAAAGTCGTGGTCAAGGTCTTGGCGCCGGAGCTCATGCAGGGATTGAGCGCGGATCGGTTCGAGCGTGAGATCCTCTTGGCCGCCTCGCTTCAGCAGGCGAACATCGTTCCCGTGTTGAGTGCGGGCGACAGCGGGGGCGCGCCGTACTTCACCATGCCGTACGTGGAGGGGCAGAGTCTGCGTGCGCGGCTGGCGCTCGGGGCCCTGTCCATCGCCGAGGTCATTTCGATTCTGCGCGACGTGGCGCGGGCGCTCGCCTACGCGCACGAGCGCGGCGTGGTGCATCGCGACATCAAGCCCGACAACGTGCTGCTCTCGCGCGGCGCGGCGATGGTCACGGATTTCGGGATCGCCAAGGCCATCGCTGCCTCGGCGACCGGACCGCGCGGCGCCACGCTCACTCAGTTAGGCACGGCGCTCGGCACCCCGGCGTACATGGCGCCGGAGCAGGCGGCGGGAGATCCGAACACGGATCACCGCGCCGACTTCTATGCGTTCGGCTGCATGGCGTACGAGCTGCTCACGGGGCATCCCCCGTTCGACGCGAAAACGCCGCAGCGGCTGCTCGCCGCGCACATGAGCGAGACGCCGAATCCGGTGACCGACGAACGTCCGGATACGCCGCCGGAATTGGCGCGGCTCGTGTCGCAGTGTCTCGAGAAGGAGCCGGGAGCGCGTCCCCGGTCGGCCGATGAGATCCTGGCGACGCTGGGCGTGATTTCGACGGGCGACTCCTCCCGCCAACGGGCGCTGCCCGGCATCCTCATTGGCGGGCGCGCGATGATCCGGCGGGCGCTCATGATTTACGCCGTGGCGTTCGTGGCCGTCGCGGTGCTGGCGAAGGCGGCGATCGTCGGCATCGGGCTTCCCGACTGGGTGTTCCCGGGCTCGCTCATCGTCATGGCGCTCGGCCTGCCGGTGATTCTGTTCACGGGGTACGCGCAGTTCGTGGCGCGCCGGGCGCTCACGACGTCGCCCACGTTCACGCCTGGCGGCACGCCGAGTGTGGCGACGCACGGCACGATGGCGCATCTGGCGCTCAAGGCGAGTCCGCACCTGTCCTGGCGCAGAACGATGTTCGGCGGCGCGTACGCGGTGGGCGCGTTCGTGCTCCTGGTGGGCGCGTTCATGCTGCTCCGTGCGTTAGGCATCGGTCCGGCGGGGTCGTTGCTGGCGCGCGGCATGTTCACCGCGCGCGAGCCGGTGATCATCGCCGACTTCGGCGTGCAGCATACGGACACGGCGCTCGGCGCCGTGGCCAGCGACGCGGTGCGGGCGGCGCTCGCGCAGTCGTCGATGATCTCGCTCGTGCCGGCGCCGCAGATCGCCGCCGAGCTGCGCCGCATGGAGCGTCCGCCCAACACTCGCCTCGACCTGGCGACGGCGCGCGAGATGGCGCAGCGCGAAGGCGTGAAGGCGGTGGTCGATGGAGAAGTGACCGGCGTCGGCACGGGCTACATCATCACGCTCCGGTTAGTCAGCGCCGACTCCGGGCTCGAGCTCGCGTCATTTCGCGAATCCGGTGACGGGCCGCGCGGGCTGATCGACGCGACGGACAAGTTGGCGAGGAAGCTGCGCGGAAAAATCGGCGAGTCGCTGCGCAGCGTGCAGGCCAGTCCGCCGCTCGCGCAGGCGACGACGGCATCGCTCGAAGCGCTCCGCCTGTTCAGCGAGGCCACTCGTGCGAATGGAGCAGAAAACGTTGCGGCGGCAGTACAGTTCGCGCGCCAGGCCGTAGCCGCGGACTCGAACTTTGCGTCCGCGTGGAGGCTGCTCGCGGTCGCGATCGGCAACAATGGCGGCTCCCGCGACGAACAGGATTCGGCGCTGGTCCACGCATACCGATTGCGCGACCGTCTGCCCGAGATGGAGCGCCTGCAGACGGAGGCGTACTACTTTCACGAAGGTCCGCACCAGGATCGCGCACGCGCGCTCGCTGCGTACATGGCGCTCATCCAGCGCGGCGATTCGACCGTCGCCCCGATCAACGCCGGCGAAGTGCTGCGCACGGAGCGCCTCTATGCCAAGGCCGAATCGCTCAACGCGATGTCGAGAAGTCAGGGCGTGCAGCCGGGCATCGCGATTGGCAACACGATCGAGCTGCAGCTCGACCAGGGGAATGTGCGCGGCGCCGAGAAGACACTGGAGTCCTGGCGGCGCCGCGCGCCCGATTCGCATGGGTTCAAGCATCACGAGGTGTTGGTGCGCCTTGCGGCCGGCGACACCGCGGCGTTCCAGGCGCTCGTCGACAGTTTCGTGCGGGGCGGTGATCCGGTCTTGCAGCAATGGGGTCAAAGCGCCCGTGCGACAGTGGATTTCCTGCACGGCCGTCTCGCCGATGGGGAGCGCGCGTTGCGCGAGCAGGCGGCCGTTCTGCCGCGGGCGGACGGCGCTCGCCTCGAGGATGCGCTGACCAAGGCGATCATCGATGCGTGGTTCCACGGACCATCGCCTAACGCAGTGCGCGAAGTGGATGCTGCACTGGCGGGCGTGCCCCTGTCGCGGATCCCGCTGGCCGATCGTCCGTACTTCGACGTCGCGACGGCCTACGCCATCGCCGGGGATCCCGACAAGGCCGCGGCGAGTGTCGCGCAGTTTCGGCGAGACGACCCGGACACGAGTGACTTGCGCCTCGAGTCGCGGGGACTGCACGGCACGTTGGGCTTGATCGCGCTCGCGCGCGGCGACGGGAAGACCGCGCTGTCCCAGTTCCGTCAGGCCGACGTGTGGTACGACGGCCTGCCGTCGGACGAGTGCGCACCCTGCATTCACTTAATGCTCGCGCGCGCGTTCGACGCGTCGTCGTCGGCCGACTCGGCGATCGCGGAATACGAAGCGTACATCGCCACGCCGTTCTGGGCGAAGCTGTTCGGCGGGTCCGGCGAGCAGATCGGTTTCGGCGACGCGATCGTGCTGGCCGGGATCCACAAGCGGTTAGGCGAGCTGTACGAGGCCAAGGGCGAGCGCGAGAAGGCCGCGTCCCACTACGCGGCGTTCATCGAGCTGTGGCGGAACGCCGATCCCGAGCTGCAGCCGCAGGTGGCCGACGTGCGGCGGCGGTTGGCTCGGTTAGGCGACAGCGAGACGAAGGCCGACTGACACGCCAGGCATCCGCGGCCCAAGGGGAAAACATCGGACGCGGAGCACGAGCCGGACCAACGCGGAGCCCGGATGGACAACGCACTTCCGCTCGATGCCCAGTTTCTCACCGTGCCGCAGGCGCTCGCGGGCGAGTCCTCGCTCGAGTCGATCCGCATCTCTCGACTGACCAGCCTCTGACTATGCCGACGCTCGGCCGCGTCCTCGCGACCCTGCGGCGCTGCTACGGCAAGCCGCCGGATCCACCGACTCGTGATCCGTTCCAGATGGTTCTCTGGGAGCAAGTCGGATACCTCGTCGCCGATGCCCAACGCAAATTGGCGTTCGATGCGCTGGGGGCGGAGGTCGGCTTCTCGCCCGAGGCGATCGCTGCCGCGCCGGATCGCACGCTGCACCGGATCGCCCGGTTAGGCGGACACATGGCTGCCGGCTCGCGCAGCAATCGCCTGCGCCAGACGGCCGAGCTCGTGCTGCGGCGGTGGAACGGCGATCTGCGCAACGCGCTGCGCCTGCCGCTGCCGCAAGCGCGCAAGGCGCTGATGGAGTTCGCGGGCATCGGCGAGCCCGGTGCGGACAAAATACTGGTGTACGATGCGAAGGCGCGCGCGCTGCCGCTCGACTCGAACGGCCTTCGCGTGCTCGGCCGCATCGGCCTCATCGTCGAAGAAAAAGACTATCGCAAGACGTACCGGAACGCACAGGCGGTCCTCGCCCCATCGCTGCCCAGAAACACCAGTGCGCTGATCGAGGCGCATCAGCTGCTGCGTCAGCACGGCCAGGTTCTCTGCAAGACGAACGCACCGTCCTGTCACCTGTGCCCGGTGCGGCCGTCGTGCAAGTTCGCTTCGTAGCCGGATGATTCGGTTACCATCGAGTGCTCACCACTTGCCGAGACGTCGCATGAATCGCGCAATTATCGTCGGCATCATTTCCGTCATGTTCGCGAGCGCGGCGCCGAGCCAAAGTGCCGCACCGTTCGACATCATCATCCGCAATGGGCACATCATCGACGGCACGGGCTCTCCGTGGTACGCTGGCGATGTGGGTGTGCGCGACGGACACATCGCCGCGATTGGCGATCTGTCCCGCGATACCGCACGACAGATGATCGATGCGCACGGCATGGTGGTCGCGCCCGGCTTCATCGACATGCTCGGCCAGTCCGAGCTGACGATTCTCGCGGACCCGCGGCTGCCATCCAAGATCTACCAGGGGATCACGACCGAGATCACCGGCGAAGGCGAATCCGTTGCTCCGTTAGACAGCGCGATGCTCGCCGAGAACGCGGCGCAGTACCGGCACTACGGCATCACCGCCGACTGGCACACGCTCGCCCAGTACTTCGCCCGCCTCGAGCAGCAAGGCGCCGGCATCAACATCGGCACCTATGTCGGGGCGACGTCGGTGCGCGAGATGGTCCTCGGGTACGGCGATCGCACACCATCGCCCGACCAGCTCCGTCAGATGCAGGATCTGGTGGCGAGCGCCATGAAGGACGGAGCGTTAGGCGTATCCACCGCGCTCGAATACGCGCCGGCGCCCTACGCCAAGACCGACGAGCTGATCGCGCTCGCCGCCACGGCCGCGCGATTCGGCGGGATCTACGCGACGCATATGCGCAGTGAAGGGGAAGCCGAGTCGGCGTCGCTCGACGAGACGTTCCGCATCGCGCGCGAGGCGCGCGTCCCGGTGGAAATCTTTCATCTCAAGACCGCCGGGAAGGCCAACTGGGGACGGATGCCTCGCGTCGTCGCGCGGATCGACTCCGCCCGTCGCGCAGGGCTGGACGTGAGCGCCGACACCTACGCCTACACGGCGTGGGAAAACACGTTCTCGGCGTTCGTGCCGCCGTGGACACACGACGGCGGCAACGCGAAGCTCCTCGAGCGGCTCCAGGATCGCACGATGCGCGCTCGCATCCGCACGGACATGCTGACGCCGACGACGTCGTGGGACAACGAGTGGCAGGAGATCGCCGGACCGCACGACGTGCTCATCACGGCGGTGAACGATCCATCGCTGCTCCCGATCCAGGGGAAACGGCTCGACGAGATCGCCGCGATGTGGCACGAGGATGCGATCGACGCGTTGTTCGACATCCTGGTGAAGGACAGTGCGCAGACGTCGGTGGCGGTGTTCGGAATGTCGGAGCCGGACGTTAGGCTGGCGCTCAGGCAGCCGTGGGTATCGATCGACAACGACGCGTCCGGCACGTCGCCGGAAGGCATACTTGGCCGGGAACATCCCCACCCGCGCGCGTACGCCACGTTCCCGCGCATACTCCGCAAGTACGTGCGCGACGAGCACATGCTGACGCTGCCGGATGCGATCCGGAAGTTCACGGCGCTGGCGGCGCAGCGCGAGCATCTCGTGGATCGCGGCGTGATCAAGCGCGGGATGTGGGCCGACCTCGTGGTGTTCGATCCCGACTCGGTGCGCGATGTCGCGACGTACGAGAAGCCCAATCAGTTGTCGGTGGGGATGCGCTGGGTGCTCGTGAACGGCGTGCCGGTGATTGCCGATGGGCGGATGACCGGTGCAAAGCCGGGGCGGATCCTGTATGGCCCCGGGTATCGGGGTGCGGCGCCCGCAGCGGCGCGTTAGGCGATTGGTGCGCCGCGCGGCGCACGTGCCTTGTAGGTATGTCGAATCGTCGATAGATTGAGCTGCCGTAGCACGAAATCTCTATCGATCGAGGTTCCGGTGGACACTGTCACGATCTCCCCGAAATTCCAGGTGGTCATTCCGCGGGCGATCCGGGAGCGGCTCGGTCTCGAGCCCGGCCAGCAGGTGCGCGCCCTCGCCTACGACAACCGGATCGAGTTCATCCCGGTGCGGCCGCTCAAGCGCATGCGCGGCTTCCTGCGCGGGATCGATACCGCGGTGCGCCGCGACCGCGATCGCGTGTGATCGCGCCGGCCAAGCGCACCACGCCCAACGTGGTCGATTCATCCGCCTGGCTCGCCTATTTCGCCGACGAGCCCGGCGCCACCCACTTCGCGGGCGCCATCGAGGCCGTCGACCGCCTGATCGTGCCGGCCATATGTCTGCTCGAGGTGTTCAAGGCCGTGCTGCGCCAGCGCGGCGAAAGCGACGCCCTCCAGGCGGTCGCCCTCATGCAGCAGGGCTCCGTTGTCGACCTCGATGCAACGCTGGCCATCGCGGCGGCGTCGGCAGGCGTCGCGCATAAACTGCCGCTGGCGGACAGCGTCGTGTACGCCACCGCACAGGCGGCGGGCGCTGTCGTCTGGACGCAAGACGACGACTTCGACGGGCTTCCGGGCGTCGAGTACTACCCGAGAGCGCGGGCGAAATAGCGGCTGTGGGCGCCCGAACTGGCGACGTGCGCCGGGCGGCCATACTTTCTTTTTGTTATCCCTTGGACCCGTCGTCGAGGAGACCTGGTCCTCGCGCGATCACCTGTGAGCGCGGAGCCGAGTCCCCACGACAAAGGGTTCAAAGGAAAACGAAAAGGATGTAAGGGATGCGGAAGATCGCAGCCATGGACGTCCAAACGTCATCGTTCACGTACTTGGTGTAGGTCACGCGCGCGAACAACGCACCTTCCCTCGCGTGGCAGCGATCTTCTCCATCACCTGCAATCCTTTTTGTTTTCCTTTTGAGCGTTTGTCGTAGATCTCTCCCTGTGGCTTTTCGGGTGGAGACTCGCCACGCGGTCACTGCCCCCGCGCCTCAGAGCTCAGTACGCCTTCCCACACCTGAGATCACCCACACGAAATCCCGAAGAGCCACTTTTTTGCGACCTCGGCGGGCGCCGCGCCACCGTCCCTTTCCCCCAAATTCCATGACCACGCACCACCATGCTGCGAGCGTGTTCCGGCGCTCGATTCGTTGGGCAGCCGTTCTGGCGCTCTCGATCGCGGCGCTCGCGTGGCGCCCAACGGCGCGTCCGTCCTACCTCTTCATGTGGGCCGGCGACTCGGCGCACAAAGCCAGCGACTTCCTCGCGGTGATCGATGCGACGCCGACGTCACCACGGTACGGTGCGGTGCTCACCGTGCTGCCGACGGGAACAGCGGGCACGCGGGCGCATCACACCGAACAGGAAATGCCCGCCGATGGCCATCTGCTCGCGAACGGGTTCGGCGCCGGCGAGACGTACCTGTTCGACCTGACCGATCCGCTCCACCCGCGACTCGCATCGTCGTTCGGCGACGTCGCCGGCTTCAGTCATCCGCACACCTACCTGCGGCTCGCCAACAACACCGTGCTCACCACGTTTCAATACGGCGCTGATTCATCGATGGCGCACGCGACGATGACGAACGGGATGGGGATGGGAGGCCACCACTCCACCGGCGGACTCGTCGAAATGGATGAGCGCGGCCGCGTGATCCGCAGTGCCCACGCGCGCGATTCGTCGTACGCGGACGGACTCATCCATCCGTACAGCGTGCTCGCTCTGCCTAACGTCGACCGCGCGGTGTCGACGTCGACGGATATGGACGAGGACGATTCAGCGGATACCGGACAGTGGATCCAGGTCTGGCGCCTCCAGAACCTCGCGCTGCTGCGCACGATCGCGCTCCCGGCCGGCCCGCGGGGAAACGAGAACCAGGCCACGGGCGAGCCGCGGCTGTTGCCGGACGGGCACAGCATCTATATCCACACTTTCAGTTGCGGATTGTATCTGTTGCGCGGCGTGGAAACGGGTTCGCCGTCGGTGACGTTCGTGCACGGATTCGAAGGCATGGATTGCGGCGTTCCGCTCGTGGACGGCCACTATTGGCTGCAGCCCGTGCCGGCGTTGCACGGGTTGGTGTCGCTCGACATCAGCGATCCCGAACATCCGCGCCAGGTGTCGAGCGTGAGCGTGGGTGATGACGAGAAGCCGCACTGGATCGCGATGGATGCGACGGGCCGCCGCATCGTGATGAACTCGGGTGGCTACGCGCAGGGCAATCGGCTCTTCGTCCTCAACTTCGACCCGGCGACGGGCGCGCTCTCGGTCGACGAGCGCTTCCGTGATCCGGGCAGCCCGCGTCCCGGCATCAACCTGTCGAACCGGAAATGGCCTAACGGATTGGTGGAGACCGCGGCGCCGCACGGCACGGTCTTCTCTCGCTGACGGCGACTGTCCGGCCGTCCGTCATCGCGTCCCCACGCGGGAGGCATCATGTTGTCACACCGTCTGCCTTACGTGTTGCTCGGCGCCCTTCTCACGTTTGCGGGAGAGCCGTCGGCAACGTTCGCGCCGCGGGTCGATCCGACTGACGCCTGCACGCTCCTGACGCCGCAGCAGGTGAGCGCGGCGCTCGAAGTGACGAGCCAGGGCGGCAAGCACATCTTGCCGACGCTCAAGACGTCGTGCATCTGGTCCGACGACACCGCCGCCTCGATCGATCACCGCCGCGTGACGCTTTCGATCTTGCATCCGCGGGGCTTCGATATGCCGCGATCGATGGGCGGCATGAAGACCGCGCCGGCACCGGGCGTCGGCGACGATGCGTACTACCTCCTGTACGGCAGCGACAGCCCGCAGCTCATGGTTCGCAAAGGCAACGTGCAGTTCAGCGTCCGC
This sequence comes from Gemmatimonadaceae bacterium, assembly GCA_036273715.1. Lineage (NCBI taxonomy): Bacteria > Pseudomonadati > Gemmatimonadota > Gemmatimonadia > Gemmatimonadales > Gemmatimonadaceae > Gemmatimonadaceae bacterium. The sequence goes on along the minus strand of DASUHB010000040.1, from coordinate 37,757 downwards.
ATCCTGAACGGATTCAAGTTCAAGCCGTTCACGTTGGACCAGGAGAAGACCAAGGAGATGGCACTGGCACAGGCCGCGATCAAGGCGCTCTGATGCAACGGGAAACCGGGCGCATCCACTAGGTTGCCCGCATCGCGATCGCGGGATCGATGCGGGCGGCGCGCAGCGCCGGAACCCAGCATGCGACGACGCCGATAAGCGCCATGAGGGCGGCGACACCGAGGAAGGTTGCCGGGTCGTGCGGCGCCACGCCGAACAGCAGGCCCCGCATCACCCCCGCGGCGGCAAACCCGCCGCCCACGCCTAACGCAAGCCCGGCGGCCAGCAACACGCCGCCTTCGCCGAGAATCATCCGCTCCACGCGCGCGCTGTCCGCGCCCAGGCTCATGCGGATCCCGATCTCGTTCGTACGTGCGCTCACCGAAAAGGCGAGCACGCCCGCGATGCCGACCGCCGCGATGATCACCGCCATCACGCCAAACGCGGTGATGAGCACGGCGTTGAGCCGCCTGGGCGACACGCTCTGATCCTTGATCTGCGCCACCGTTAGGACATGCTCGATCGGCGTCGCCGGCGCGATCCGCCGCACGATACTCGTTGCCTGTGCGGTGAGCGCGGCCACGTTGCTGTCGGCGCGAATCACCACGGTGCCGCCCATCGCCAGCTCCTGCGCGTACGGCATGAACATCGCGCCGCGCGGCTGCGCATCGAGGCCGCCATCCTGTGTGTTGCCAACGACGCCGACGACGGTGCGCCAGTCGCCGCTGATCGGCGTGAACCGCAGCACATCGCCGGTCCACGCGATGCGCTTGCCGATGGGATCTTCGTTCGGGAACAACCGCCGGGCCAGCGTTTGATTGAGGATCACCACACGGCCGGCGTCGGCGCGATCGGTCTCCTCGAATCCGCGGCCTTCGACTAACGGAATACCGGCGGCGCGGAAATAGCCCGGGTCCGCCGTGCGATAGTCGGCTCGCGGCATCGCCTCGCCGACAGCCAGTGACTTGCCTTCCACCTTCACGTCGAACTGGATCTCACTGGCTTCGAGCGGCATGACGGAGCCGACGCCCACCGCGACGACGCCCGGAATCGCCAGCGCATCCCGCTCGATACGCTCATACCCCTGCCTCGCCGCGGCGTCGGCGGCACGAATATCGACGCCGCTCGCGATCTTCGCGATCGGCAGCAGCTGCACCTGCATCGACAGCACCTGCTCGGTCTTGAGACCGGTGTCGACGTCCGAGAGCCGAATCATGGTGCGCGTGAGCAGTCCGGCGCCGGCAAGCAGCACCACCGACACCGCGATCTGCGCGACGACGAGCGCGCGTTGCAGGCGCTGCCTGCTGAGACTTCCCTTGCTGCGCGTGCCGGCCGAGATCCAGGCGGCAAACATCCCTTCTTTCGGGAGCGACGCGACAAACGACAGGATCAGGGCGACGGACACCGTTAGGACGAGCGTGAACGACAGCACCACCGTGTCGAGGTGAATCTCCTCCGCCCGCGGCGAAACCCGGGAGGCAAAAACGGTGAGCAGCTGCACGCCGCCAAAGGCGATGAAGATGCCGGCGGCGGCTCCCAGAAACGCGAGCACCAGGTTCTCGGCCAACAACAGGCGGCGCAACCTGAGCACGCCGGCGCCGAGTGCCGCGCGAACGACGAGCTCTTGCTCGCGGCGCACGCCGCGCATGAGCGTCAGGTTGACGACATTGGCCGTGGAGATGATCATGACGAACGCGGCCGCCGCCATGAGCAGCCACAGGGTTAGGCGCGCACGCTCGCCGATCGCATCCTTGAACGGCAACACCGTGACGCGATAGTGCGACCCCGGGTCGTACGATGCCTTGTAGTCGCGCTGCATGCGCGCGTATACCGTCGCGATCTGCGCGCGCGCCTGGTCGACCGTGGCGCCGGGCGCGAGGCGTCCGACGACGTCGGTCATGCGGTGCGTTCGTCCCAATACCATCTGCGCGCTCAGGTGGTGCGGGCTCACCACCATGTTGAGCAGCGCATCGGCCTGCGTGGGGAAGTAGGGTGCGGCTTGCACGACGCCGATGACCGTCGCCGATCCGGCCTCGAGATGCAGCTGCTTGCCGATGAGGGTCGGATCGCCATGGAACCGGCTGCGCCAAAATTGTTCGGTGAGGACCATCACGGGCGGCACGCCGGGCCCGTCATCGCTCGGTCTCGTGAGCCGGCCCAGGATGGCGTGGAGTCCCATCACGTCGAAGAAGTTGCCCGTGACCAGACCTGCCTGGATGCGGGTGGCGGGCGAATACCGGTCGCCCTGCAGCATGAGCGCCCAGGGCGAGTACTCGGCGATGCCGCCTAACGCGGGGACGCCGGCGCGGAAGTCGCGGATTTCCGGCACTGAGAACGCGATGTCCTCTCCGGCGGGGCCGTCGACCGACTGGCGCAGATAGAGCAGGCGGTCGCCGTCGCGGTTGGGCAGGGGCCGCAGGAGCACGCCGCGCACGACGCTGAAAATCGCCGTATTGGCGCCGATGCCTAACGCCAGCGTCACCACGACGACCGCGGTGAACGCTCGGCTCTGCCACAGCGACTTCACGGCGTAGCGGAAGTCGGATGCCGCGCTCTCGAGCCACGGCAGGCCGCGTTGGGCGCGAACCGATTCTGCCGCGATCGTGAGACCGCCCGACGCGAGCGTCGCCCGCCGCCGCGCTTCGTTAGGCGCGACCCCTCGCCGCACGTACTCGGCCGTCTCCATGTCCAGGTGCGCCTGCAATTCCTCGCGGAGATCGTCGTCGCGGCGATGTCCGGTGAAGACGCCGGCCACACGGGCGAGCCAGGCGCGAACGTGTCTCATGGTGTTTCCCCTTCGCGCCGTGGCGCGAGAAAGGCGGCGATGAGGTCCGCGGTCCGATGCCAATCGCGGGCCTCGCGTGCGAGTTGCTTGCGACCCACGGCGGTGAGCGTGTAGTACTTTGCGCGGCGATTGTTCTCCGACTGGCGCCACTCCGCCTTGATGCACCCCTCCTGCTCGAGCTTGAGGAGCGCCGGATACAGTGTGCCATAGTTGAGCGTGAGACGGCCCTTGCTCGTCTCCTCGATGCGGCGGGCCACGCCGTACCCGTGCAACGGGCCCAACGCCTCGAGGGTCTTGAGAATCATGAGCGCCAGCGTGCCCTGTTGTACTTCGAGCTTGTCCGCCATCCGTCGTCCTATGGGATACCAACATGACGGTATAGCGTACTGTGTCGTTTCGCAAGGGCGCGGCTAGTGCCCGATCGCACACGGGATTTGCGTCCAGGCTGGCGCCGGATAAGTTCATCCGCGTACACCGCAGCGTGATCGTGAACAGCGACCGCATCCAGCGCACGAGCCGCGCGGCCACGGCGACGATCTCATCACGCTGCGCGATCGTATGCAGGTGGCGTCGAGCCAAGCCTACAACGAACGGCTCCGAGAGATAGTGCGTTAGGCGGAGCCAGCGAGGCGCGCATGCGTCTGCTCGTCTTCGGCGCATCGGGTCGGACCGGCCAGGAAGTGATTCGACAAGCGGCGGCACGCGCGCGGCAAGTGACGGCGTTTGTCCGGCGGCCGGACAAGCTGCGCGCTGCGGCGGAATCGGTCTCGATCGTAACCGGGAACGTCGCCGACGCCGGCGCCGTCCACGCCGCGGTCGAGGGACACGACCACGTCGTCTGCGCCCTCGGCGTCGCTGCGCCGCTCAAACACGACGCCGACGTCATTGCCGGAATTCGGAACATCCTGAGCGCTATGGAGACGCAAGGTGTGCGCCGGCTGATTTACGTGTCCTTCATCGGTGTGCACGACAGTCGGCACGCCGTGGGATTCATCCTCCGATACATCGCGCCCATTCCGCTCCGTCACGAAATCCGCGATCACGAGGTCAAGGAAGAACTGGTGAGACAGAGCCCACTCGATTGGACCATCGTCAGGCCACCGAAGCTGACGACGGGCCCCCAAACCGGTCGATACCGGGTGGGTGAGAATATCAGGACGATCGCGCCGGTCCCCATGCTCTCGCGTGCGGACCTCGCCGATTTCATTCTGAAGGAGCTCGACCAGGCGCGGTTCATCCGCGGCAGCCCGCGGCTCCTCCGTTAGTCACACGTCGAAAGCGACCAGTGCGAAGGCCGATTCTCGTGGTCGCAGCTCGGCAGCTATTGACCTGCAAACGCAAATGACATCCTGTTGTTGCGCCGTTTCTGTTCTCGCGATCTCGTTCGCCGCGTCTGCACAAACGGCAACGCCGGCGCGCTGGATACTGACGCGGCGCGACGTGTCCGTGATCAGCGTTCCGGCTGATATTCGCGATAGTCTCGATGCTCTCGAGTACGACGACACGAGCGCCGTGCGCGGTGTAACGGTGGACCTGAATGGCGACGGCGCCAAGGAGTACATCATTCAATCGGCGCCGAGTTTGTGTGGGAACGGCGGATGCGTCTATGAAATTTTCGATGGTGCGAGTCACAAATCGTTGGGACAGGTGTTTGGCGGTACCCTTGTTGTCGGCGGGATGTCATCGCACGGTTTCCCCGGCATCGAAACCGTGAGTGCTTTGGGCGCAGAATCATCCACCGATGCGACATATACGTTCGATGGCCTAGCATACGAGGAATCGACGGCACGCGTCGTGAGCGGCGCGTCGCTGGACAGTCTCGTTCAGGCGTTGCAAGCGCTGCCTACCTTCCGTGATTTGCTAACGCGGCCGTGATGTCTACTGACGATGGATCGAACGGTTACGAAGAGGTGGCGGCGCAGTACATCTCCGGCCGCGGATCCGGTGGAACCATTGGCGTCCGACAGGTGCGCGACTGGGCGCGAACGGTCCGCGAAGGTGGCGTTGTCCTCGATCTCGGCTGCGGACCTGGGTATCCGGTCACCCAGGTGCTCATCGACGCTGGACTGACGGTGTACGGTGTGGACGCGTCGCCCAGCATGGTTGCTGCGATGCGCCAGCGGCTGCCCGGCGTCCAGGTCGCGTGCGAGCCGGTCGAAACGTCCAGGTTTTTCGGGCGGACGTTCGATGGCGCGATCGCATGGGGGCTCATGTTTCTTCTCCCTCCGGCGGTGCAGGAGCACCTGATCCACAAAGTCGCCGGCGTCCTCGCGCCCAACGGTAAGTTCGTGTTCAGTGCCCCGCGCCAGGCGGCCGTGTGGAACGACGCGATGACCGATCGTCCCTCGGTGTCGTTGGGCGCGGAGCGTTATCGGCGCGCGCTGGCGACCGCGGGTCTCGTGCTGCTTGGTGAAACGGAAGACGAGGGCGACAACTGCTATTTCATGGCATGCGCCCCATGACGCCGAGTCGATCCGCGCCGCGAACGCCCGCGCTCCGCCTCACGCGACGGTACGCATGAGGTCGCTAAGATCGAGCGACCTCCCATTACCGCGCCATTGCAGCCAGAACATCGGCACCCCCGCTCCCCCGATACCGTGAACAGCGGCAGAACCTGCTGTGAGCGTCTTCCGAAGGTTTCCACCCACAAAGTAGGCAAAAACTCCCCGATGGTCGTGGCGAAGCCTCCGCCCGTCGTGCATCTTGCGGACGGCCACCCAGGCGGGCGGCGCGAGGCCACCGTTAGGCGTCGCGTCGTGGCCGCGCGGCCGGGAGAGAAACCATGACGCACGCCACTGCGCCCAGATCCACCAGCGCCGCGATCCGCTCCGTCGCGCCGACATTTCTCGTCTCGGACATCGCCGCCACCGTGGACTGGTACGTCGCGAACCTCGGCTTCGAGCTGGCGGGAACGCACCCGGCGCAGCCGCCCTACGTGTTCGCCAGCATGATGCGGGGACCGGCCGAGATCATGCTGCTCGACCTCGCGGGCTACGGAAAGCCCGATCTTCGCTCGCAGCGTCCCGTCGGTCTGTGGGATGCATACATCCGCGTCGACGGCGTCACCGCGCTCTACGAGACGCTCGACGGCAAACCGTTCGTCCAGATGCCGCTCACCCACCAGCCATACCATGACTGGGAATTCGAAGTGCGCGACCCGAACGGCTACGTTCTCGTGTTCGGCGGCTCGCCGTGACCGCGCCGACGCCTAACTTCGACGACGTCAGCGTGGCCGCCATCCTCGCCCAGCGCAGCCGCGAGGATCGCAGCGAATTGCTCGACGATCTGGTGGCGATGCTGTCCGAAGTGGTGCCGGGATGCAAAGTGGAACGCGGCCTCATCCGCCGCCGTGTCACCGGCATCCGCCTGCCGGTGGGCAACACCGTGTTCGTGCTCCAGCGCGGCGCCAATGACGCCTACGAGGCGAGCCGCCAGCAACTCGTGCGCGGCGTCGTCATCCGCACCGATCCGCTCGAGATCGAGGAGTTTCTTATTGAGTTAGGCACCGCCCTCGACGCGGAGCTCAAACGCACCGAGCGCGGACGCGAGGCCATCCGCTCCTGGTTGAACACGAACAACCCGTAAATCCTCAAGGAGACGTGGGACATGCCCGACTACGTGCCAGGGTCCACCGCCAACCTGCCGCAAGGCGCCGCCCAACGGCTGCGCGCCATGCGCGGCGCCGGCGACCACCCGGCCTTCTTTACCAGCGACCTGTCGGTCGACGAATTCCTCCTCGTCGAACACGCCGGATTCGAAGCGTTAGGACTCGTCCTCGGCTCCTGCATCTATCACGTGGGTTTCCAGTGGCAGAAATGGAGCGTGAGCCAGGAGCTGCCCGTGCTCACCCGCGCGATGTACAGCGCGCGCGAACTGGCCATGACCCGCATGGAAGAAGAAGCCGACATCCTCGGCGCCGATGGCATCGTCGGCGTGCGCCTCGTGTTCAAAGAGTACGCGATGGATGAAGGCGTGCTGGAATTCCAGGCCGTCGGCACGGCCATCCGCCACCGCACGAGCGCCGGCAGCATGCGCACCAAAGACAACCGCCCGTTCACCTCGGATTTGAGCGGCCAGGACCTGTGGAAACTCGTGCGCGGCGGCTATCGCCCCGTGAGCCTGTCCATGGGCGCCTGCGTCTATCACATCGCACACATGAGCTTCATGCAGGCCCTCAAGCAGGTCGGACGCAACCAGGAGATGACCATCTACACCGAAGCCACCTACGCCGCTCGCGAGCTGGCCCTCGAACGGATGCAAGCCGAGGCGGTTGCGCGGGGCGGCGCCGGAGTCGTGGGCGCGCGCGTCGAAGAGTCGAATTGGGGCTGGGGCTCCAACGCAATCGAGTTCTTCGCCGTCGGCACCGCGGTGGCGCCGATCGCCGGCGGAGCGCAGCAGGACGAGCTCGAAGCCGTCCAGCGCGTCGTCACGTACGACAGCACGTCGTGACCGCTCCGTGCCGCCCTTCATCTCTTTCACTTCCGTCATCATGTATCGTGCAATCCGCGCCGTCGCGTTCGGCGGCGCGCTCCTGCTGCTCGCGGCCACCCGCCTAACGGCGCAAGACTCCGCGCAGGCCAAGCCGACGTTCGTCGACGGCATGGCGCAGATCGTCCCCGCGTTCGCCGATTCATCCACCTGGATCCGCCAGGATCTGTGGGTAGAAACCGGCTTCGACAGCGATCATGATGGCAAACCCGATCGCGTCCATGTCGATGTCACGCGCCCGCGACAGACCGACACCCAAGGCCTCAAGGTCGCCGTCATCTACGGCTCGAGCCCGTACTACGCCGGCGTCTCGCGCGACCAGGTCGACTGGGACGTGCACCAGGAGCTCAACGCCACGCCGAAGCCGCGCGCCCACATGGAGTCGGCGCCGTACAACGGCAGCCGCACGCGCATCTCCAACGAGATGGTGAACGAGTGGGTGCCGCGCGGATTCGCCGTCGTACACTCCGAAGCGCCCGGCACCGGCCGCTCCCAAGGCTGCCCAACGGTCGGCGATACGCCGGAACGCACCGCGATGAAGTACGTCGTCGACTGGCTCAACGGCCGCGCCAAAGGCTACACCACCGAAACCGGATCCGAGGAAGTGCGGGCCACATGGTCCACCGGCAAAGTCGGCATGATGGGCACGTCGTACGAGGGCACGCTCCCGCTCGCCGCCGCGACCACCGGTGTCGCGGGCCTCGAGGTCGTGATTCCCGTTTCGCCTAACACATCGTACTACCATTACTACCGGTCCAACGGGCTGGTCCGCTCGCCCGGCGGCTATCTCGGTGAAGACGTCGATGTCCTCTACGATTTCATCGCCAGCGGCGACACCGCCGATCGCGCGACGTGCGAGCGCCTGTACAAGAACGGCATCTTCGCCGGGCAGAACGGACAGGACCGCATCACCGGCGACTACAATGACTTCTGGGAGAAGCGCGACCTGCTCCCATGGATAAAGAACATCAAGGCCGCCGTGCTCCTCGCGCACGGACTCAACGACTACAACGTCGTCCCGGAACACAGCGTTCGCATCTACAACGAGATGAAAAAGGACGGACTGCCCGTCTCGTTGTACCTGCACCAGGGCGGACACGGCGGGAACCCGCCCGCGGACATGGTCAATCGCTGGTTCAGCCACTACCTGTACGGCGTCGACAACGGCGTCGAGCACGATCCACCCGTGTGGATCGTGCAGGACTCTGCCTCGCAAGCGCCCGACGCACTCATCGCGGCCGCGAAAACGCGCCAGGATTCCACGCGACGAGCCGAAGGCTTGGGCGGCGAACAGATCGCCGAGGCGGCGCCGGCCGGTCGCCGGCGGCGGCGTCCCGCCGGACCGCCCACGCCGTTCGCCTCGTTTCCCGTGCCGGGATCGGAACCGGTGCGCGTGTATCCCGAGGGCGGCGGCACAGGCACGGGCACGCTCGGCTTCTCCGCGCCTAACGGAAAAGAACGGCTGGTGGACGACGTCGATTTCAGCGGCAGCGCCGATGCCAGCATGGCGACCTCGGACCACCGCCTGCTCTATGCGTCGCCGGTGCTGACCGACACCGTGCACATCTCCGGCACGCCGCGCGTCACGCTCCGCATCGCATCCAGCAAGCCGGCGGCCAATCTCAGCGTGTGGCTCGTTCTGCTCCCGTACGACTCGACCGACGTCGGATCACAGAGCCACGCGGGCCTCATCTCGCGCGGGTGGGCCGATCCGCAGAACTACACGTCCCTCACCGCGGGCGGCAACTACGACGCCGAGCGGCCAGGCGAGAAGCTCGTGCCCGGCAGGTTCTACGATCTCACGTTCGACCTGGAGCCGGACGATGAATTCGTTCCGGCCGGCAAACGGTTCGCCCTGATGATCATGTCGAGCGACCGCGAGTTCACGTTGTGGCCGGAGCCGGGCACGGAGCTCACCGTGGACGTCGCGCACTCATCGGTCTCGATACCGGTGGTGGGCGGCCGCGCCGCGCTCAGGGCCGCCGGGATGCCTTGAGCGCATCGCTCGAAGTCTCGTATGAAAGTCGAGCGAGCCGACGCCCGGAGCTCCAGTTAGGCGCTGAGAAGCGCGACCGCGTCACGGGCATCGGCAACAGCGCCTAACCGCTCGAAGCTCGTTGCCGCCGCGTGCAGCTCGAGCTCCGCATCTTCGCTGTTTCCGCAGGCGCGGTAAGCGCGGCCCAATAGCACGCGGGACCGCGCCGCGTCGTACGGCAGGTCGCAGTCCTTGGCCAGCTTCCACGCGCGCCGCAGGCTCGCCGCGGCCTTGGCCGGCGCGTTTTCGCCTAACTCGACCAGCCCGCGCGCCAGCGCCGCGTGCGCCGCCAGCGCCGGCGACCCGTAGGCCGCGGCGATCGACGCCAGCTCGTCCGCCGCGGCGCGCGCCGCCGCCGTGTCGCCGGCCGCGAACGCGGCCTGCGCCTGGGCCGGCAAGTGCTTCGCCCGGTCTAACGGAGCGAGCAGCGGATCGGACAGCGCCCGCTCGAGCAGCGCCCGCGCACTCTCCGTGCGACCCTGCGCCAGACGCAACAGCGCCAAACCCGGCAGCGGATCTCTGCCCAGCTCGTGCGCCTGGCGGAACAGCTGGTCCGCCGTCTCGAAGTCGCCCATGTGCAGACGGATCTGCCCGAGCTCGTAATACGCTTCCGCAGTCGCATCGCTCAGGAAATCCTGCAGCTCGGTCGACGCCCGCCGCGCTTCGATCTCCGCTTCGTTCCACGACCCGCGCAGCCGCAGCAGCTCGGCCCGATGCACCCGGCAGATACCCGGATACCCGGCCTGCGGATGCGGCTCGCACCAGCGGCGCGCGGCCTCGTTCCATTCCGACGCGCGCCGATAGTCCGCGAGCTTCTCGCACGTGCTCATCATATTGCAGAAGATGCGACCGGTCGTGCGCGGACCGAGCTGCCCGCTCGTCGCCGCCGCCATCGCTTCGTCGATCGCCGCCATGCCTTCGGCCACATTCCCGCGCGACACGAGAATCCGACCACAGTCCTGCAGCGCCAACGCCTGCAGGTCGCGCGCGTGCAGCCGGCGTCCGATCTCCAGCGCGCGCTGCGCCAGAGCCCACGCCTTGTCCGCATCGCGATCCTCTTCGAGCGCCAACATTGCTCGCGTGCGCGCCATCCATCCATGCTCGATGGACTCGGGCGCCGCTTCCAGATGGCGTTCGGCACGCTGCAACCATCCATGCGCCACGGATCGTGCCAGCTTGTGGAAGTAGTCTTCAGCGACGGCCGTGGCGACGGCGGCAGCGCGCGGGTGATCCTCGCGCTCGAGGTAGCACTCGTACGCGCGCTCGCGCGCTCGAATGCAGGCCTCGCTCTTGCCCACCCACCATGCGGCTTCCGCCAACGCCTCGAGGTGCTCGGCGGCGAGGGGGCGCATCGCGTCGGCGGCAGTGAGCGCGTCGAACGCTTCGTGCCAGTTGCATCGCTCGATCGCGTCGAGCGCGGACTGGAGTCGGTCGCCGCCGCCATCCGGACGCCCCGATGCGGCGTCGCCTAACTGGTTAGGCGGCGTGGCGGTCACGCCCCGCGCCGGCGTGCCTGACGCCAGCTCGTCGAGCAACGGCACGAACGACTCGACCGTCTGCCAGCGCTCGGCCGGATCCTTCTCGAGGCATCGCATGACGAGGAGCGCCAGCCGCGCCGGCGCGTCCGGCCGCCGGATCGTCAGCGGATCCGGCTGTTCGGTCATGTGCGCGATGAGGAGCCTCGGTCCGACGAGATCGGCGAACGGCGGACGGCCGGTCAACATCTCGTAGGCCACCACGCCCACGGCGTAGATGTCCGCGCGCGCATCCACGTCGGTGTCGCCGGCCAGCTGCTCCGGCGCCATGTAGCCCGGCGTGCCGAGCCCCATGCCCGTGACCGTTAGGCGCTCGGCCGGCGTGGCGAGGGTCGCTTGCTCGACCGCGCGGGCGATGCCGAAGTCGGCCAGGATCGCATGGCCGTGCTGCAGGAAAATGTTGTCGGGCTTGAGGTCCCGGTGCACGATGCCTAACGCATGGGCGAAGGCCAGCGCGTCGGCTACGGCGCGCAGCAGCCGAACCGCCTCGTCGATGGGCAGCGCGCCGCGCTGCGCGATGCGCCGGCGCAGCGACTCATCGCCCACGAACGGCGAGATGTAGTACAGCAGTCCGTCGCGCGCCCCCGCCGAGAGCACCGGCAGAATGTGCGGATGCTGCAGCTTCGCCGTGACCAGAATCTCGCGCTGGAAGCGCTGCGCGCTGGCTTCGCTCGTGAGCTCCGGCGGCAGCAGCTTCACGACCACCGGACGGTCGAGCGACCGCTCCGTGGCCAGAAACAGCCGGCTCATCCCACCGGGCGTCAGCTCGCGCTCGATGGCATAGCTGTCGCCGAGGGCGCTCTGGAGCCGATCGTGAAGTGCAGTCGACACAGCAAAACGTCCCGTGGCGAGGAGTTCCTACTTAGCCGGTCATGCGAGCACGGTCAAGCAAACGTCAACCGAAGAGCTCACCGCGCCTGTTTCACGGGCCAATCGATTGGTTTCTTGTCCTTCGCGGCCTCGTGATAGTGAATCGCAACCGGCTTCTGGCCAACGACCATGGCGAACTGGATCCACCCGCGAGCGCACTGCTTGGGCTTGAGCGGCGTGATCTCGAGGTTGGGCTGCTTTGCGGTGCCGCTCGAGCCGATCACCGAGCCGTCCGCAAGGTGAAGTTGGAACCACGACGGGAATGCAAAGGTACTCGGGGGTGCGTTGCTGCTTGCGCACACCTCCACGTCGGCCACCACGTTGCTGATCGGCGTCGGCCAGGAGATCGAATAGATCGTGACGGTCTGACCGCTCTGGGTGATCCGTCGGTCCGGCGCCTGTTGCGCGGCGAGATGAGCGCAGGGCAGAAACACGAACGCAGCAACGAGTCCGTTCATGCGCATGAGAGGTCCTGTGTGAGATGGTCACGTCTGTTCAGGGTCGCCTTCGAACCGGCGACCGGAAATTGCACGCGCCGGATTCTGCCTCACAAGAGGCGCGACGCAACCGTACCCCTGATTATCGTTGAGCCATGACACCGATGAACCGCCGCGAGGCGCTCAAGTTGGCGGTCGCGCTGGGCGCGTCCCTGGCGTGGGCGCCACGCATTCCTCACCTCGCGAAGCCGTCCTGGCCGGAGCGCCGCGATCTGTTTCCGCAAGGCGTCGCATCCGGCGATCCGTATCCCGACAGCGTGATGATCTGGACCCGCCGCCCGCCGGTGGGCGACGACATCGCATCGCGCCTAACCGCGCAGGTTGCCGAAGACATCGCCTTCCGTTCGGTGGTCGCCGAGTCGATCGTGGCGATCTCGGAGGACGCGGACTGGACGTGCCGCGTGCTGGCCGCCGGCCTCAAGCCCCGCCGCGAGTACTGGTACCGGTTCATCGACGATCACGGCAATGCGAGTCGTGTGGGCCGCACGCTCACGGCGCCCGACGAGCACGACACGAAGCCGCTCAACTTCGCGTTCGCGTCGTGCCAGAACGTGCAACAGGGATCGTGCAACGCGTATCGGCGCATGATCTGGGACGACGCACGCAGCGCGCTCGACGATCGGCTGAGCTTCGTGCTGCACCTGGGCGATTTCGTGTACGAGATCGTCTGGTATCCCGAGGATCGTCCGCAGGGCATGTACGACCGTCGCATCCGCGACATCGTGCGCTATCCTGAAGGCGAAAAGCACGCCGACTTTCACGTGCCGACGACTGTGCATGGATATCGTGCGTTGTATCGCGCATATCTCGCCGATCCCGATCTGCAGGATGCGCGTGCACGGTGGCCGTTCATCTGCATGTGGGACAACCACGAGTTTTCGTGGAAGGGATGGCAGAGCCAGGAGAATTTCGGCCATGGCGTCGTGCCCGCGCAGACGCGGAAGGTGGCCGCCGCCGAGGCGTGGTGGGACTACCAGCCCGCGCGCGTGGTGAAGTCCGGCCCGGGCGGCATGAACACGTTCACGGCGCCGGTGGTGCGCGACGCTCCGTTAGGTCGGTTCGACTCGCACGGTTTGGGCGAGGACCCGGCGAACCTCGCGGCGATCGGCGCGCTCACGCTGTACCGGACGTTCAAGTTGGGCGCGCACGTCGAGCTCGTGCTGACCGACAACCGGTCGTACCGGTCGGAGCCGCTGACCGACCGGCCCGAGTGGGCGCCGTTCCGCCAGCATGCCGTTCCGTTCTTCGAGTCCGAGGACGCGTTGACGGTGCTCGACGCGGGCCGCGACGCGAACGAGGGCACGCCGCCGGCGGCGATCGACGTCGGCGGGACCTCGCTGCCGAACCCGCGACGCGCTTCGCCGCCCGGTACGATCCTCGGCATGCGGCAGCGTGCGTGGTTCCTCGAGCATCTGCGCGTATCGCAGGCGCCGTGGAAGATCTGGGGCAATTCGATCGGCTCGCTCGACTGGCGCACCGATCTGCAGCACCTGCCGCCCGCGAATGGCGCCCGGTGGACCGCGGCGGGATACGGGGTGATCACGCAGGACGACTGGTCCGCGTACCGCACCGAGCGCAACGCGATTCTCGACGCGGTGAAGTCGAACGGCATTTCGGGATTCGTATCGCTTGCCGGCGACCGGCACGCCTTCACGGCCGGTCGCATGTCCACGCATCTGCCGCCCGAGAAGTTCCAGCCGGTCGGTGTGGAGTTCATCACGGGATCGATCTCAGCGCCTGGGCTGGCGGAAGCGGCGAAATACGTCATTCCCGAGAACCATCCATATCGCGGGCTGTATTTGCAGAACACGCCGGATGGATCCACCGCGACCATCAACGCCGCGCTGCGGCACGGCGTGAAAACATGTCTCGTGCTGCGGGAGGGCGGGGACATTCCGCACGCGCTCGCGGCGAGCAACCCGGACGTGGCGCCGCATCTGTCGTTCGTCGATCTCGCCGGCCACGGGTACGCGACGGTGCGTGCGACTGCGGACGCGCTGGACGTCGTGTTCGTGTGCGTGCCGCGTCCCATCGAGCGCGCGCCCACCGATGATGGCGGCCCCGTGCTCTACCGGGTGGCGCACCACGTTCCCCAATGGCGCGCCGGCGACACGCCGCAGCTCGTGCGGCAGGATCTCGCCGGCGTCCCGCCGCTCTTCGCCTAACGAGACCGTCCGTTGGACGCGCCGATGACGTTCGCCACGGCGCGCATGTCGGCAAAGAACTCGCGCTCCGCGCGTGCGCGCTCGTTAGGCGGCGCGCGCAGCACGGCCGAGGGATGCACGGTCGCCACGACCGCGTCCGCGTATTCGGATGGGACCGGCGTGCCGCGATGTTTGGTGACGCGAAACTGCGTGCCGAGCAGTGAGCGCGCCGCCGTGGCGCCCAACAGGACGATAACGCGCGGCTTCGTCAGGCGAATTTCCTCGAGCAGCCACGGCCGGCAGGCGCGCATCTCGCTGTCGCGCGGCTTCTTGTGGATGCGCCGCGCGCTTTTCTCGCCGCGCTCGTACTTGAAGTGCTTGACCGCGTTGGTCACGTACACGGTGTCGCGGTCGATGCCCGCCGCCTCGAGCGCCGCGTCGAGCACGCGGCCGGACGGCCCGACGAACGGGTGACCCGCCTTTTCCTCCTGGTCGCCCGGCTGCTCGCCCACCAGCATCACCGCGGCCCTGCGCGGCCCTTCGCCGAAGACGGTGCGCCCGCAGGTCCACAGGTCGCAGCCACGGCATCGCGCGGCCGCCGTGCGCAGCCGGGCGAGCGTCGGGCGCGGCGGAATGAAAGCGGCGGCGGACGCCGCATGCCTAACGGCGGAGGGCGATCCGCTCCCAGGCATCGCGCACCGCGTCCTTGACGTGATCCCAGGTGCCGCCGCCGCGGTGTTCTTCCCGTTCCCACCCGGCGCGCGCGTCGTCCTCGATGTCGCCCCACCGATGTCCGTGATACCGCACCGTGCACTCGGCGCCGTAGCGATAGGCTGGCCAGTAATACTCAAACGTTTGATCGGCGAGCGCATACGGCCGCGCGAGCCAGTGGTCGCGCCAGTAGCGTTCCTCGGCGTTCAGATCGAGCTGATCGTTGGTGGCGCCGAATCCCTGCGTGGGGTTCACGTCGCGGTTGGACATTGATTCCTCCTGTGTCAGTCGGCAGGGTGGCATCAGAGTTCCTCCACCGTGCTCGTCATACGCGCGCTTGCGTCGCGGACTTCGAGCGATGCGTGATGCGCAGAGAGGATGCCACCGGGCGGCAGCGGCGCGGTGCGCTCGACGGATTCTGGCTGCCGGCAACCACGCGGGCGGCGATCGCGCCGAGCCCATTGTCCGACGCATCTGAGAGTTTCTGCCTACAAAGTAGGCAAAAACTCTCCGAGAGCCGTCGCAGGCGACCTCGAGGCGGAACATATTAGCGAGGTGATACTAAATCGCGTGTTGGTTTATCCGTCTGTGTCCGTCCCTGCCCGCGCTCTGTCCGCCCTTACAACTGATCAGTTCGCTTGCCAGCTGTCAGAACGTGGCGGGACTCCTGGCATTCGGACGGCGAAACGCTAAGTTCGGCAGACTCACACAAACATCTCTCCCCGAGGATCCCCTATGCGATTCGTGCGTCAAGCGCGCCGAGTGATGCCGTCATCGACGACACTGGCGACAGGCGTCGCGCTACTGTCGGTCATGGCGTGCGCGTCATCGACGTCCCAAATGGCGTCCAGCTCGTCCGCGCCGGTGTCCATAAGCCGCTCCAAGGACGCCGGTCCGCCAAATCCAGATCCGCGTGTCGGCCTCAAGCCGGGACTGTACGACGCGGGTGTCGCGACTTGGAACATGAAGCTCGTATCTACGACACCGCCGACCGGTCAGTTCCTGCACAGCACGAACAGTGACCTGGCGTTCACGGGCCACTACGCGATCCAGGGCAATTACAACGGGTTCCAGGTGTGGGACATCACGGATCCCGCCCACCCTGTGCTCACGAAGGGTTATTTCTGCCCGGCGTCGCAAAGCGACGTGTCGGTGTACCGCAACCTGTTGTTCGTGTCGGCCGAAGGTCAGGGCGGACGGCTCGACTGCGGCGGCGAGGGCGTGAAGGACACGGTGAGCACGGAGCGCGTCCGCGGTCTTCGCATTTTCGACATCAGCGACATCTCGAATCCGAAGTACATCGCCAACGTGCAGACGTGCCGCGGGTCGCACACGCACACGGTGCTGGTGGATCCCAAGGACACGGCCGACGTCTACGTGTACATCTCCGGATCGGCCGGCGTCCGCTCGCCTAACGAGCTCGCCGGCTGCTCGCGCTTGAAGCCGACCGACGACCCGAACTCGGCGCTGTTCCGGATCGAGGTCATCAAGGTTCCGTTGGCCAATCCGGAGCAGGCGGCCATCGTGAGCTCGCCGCGCATCTTCAACGATCTCGTCGCCCCGCAGCATCACGGCGAGGCGCCCGCGGACAAAGCGGCGATCGAGGAAGCGCGCGCCAAGGGAGCCTTCATCGTGAACATTCCGGTCCTGGGCGAAGAGATGGTCATGCCGCCCCGGTTCGTGAATCCGATGCTGGACAGCGTCGTCAAGGCGCGCGGCGGGACAGGCGCACCAACCGCTGCCGACAGCGCCGCGTTGCGCGAAGCGCTGCCGGGTCTGATCGCGAAGATGTTCGGAGCGAACGCGGGCAGCGGTCCGCGTCCCGGCCCAACGCAATGCCATGACATCACGGTGTATCCGGCCATCGGATTCGCCGGCGGCGCGTGTGAAGGCTACGGGATGCTGCTCGACATCCACGACCCCGAGCATCCCGTGCGTCTCTACGCCGCGTCCGACTCCAACTTCTCCTACTGGCACTCGGCGACGTTCAACAACGACGGCACCAAGCTGTTGTTCTCCGATGAATGGGGCGGCGGCGGCCAGCCCAAGTGCCGTGCGACCGATCCCAAGCAGTGGGGCGGCGACGCGATTTTCTCGATCGAAGGGAACGCGCTGCACTTCCAGAGCTACTACAAGATGTCCGCGCCGCAGACGTCGTTCGAGAATTGCGTCGCGCACAACGGCTCGCTCATTCCGATCCCGGGCCGCGATGTGATGGTGCAGTCCTGGTACCAGGGCGGAATTTCGGTGTTCGACTTCACCGATGCCGCGCATCCCAGGGAGATCGCGTTCTTCGACCGCGGGCCGATCAACGGCACGCGGATGGAAGACGGCGGCACGTGGTCGGCGTACTGGTACAACGGCGTGATCGTGAGCTCGGAAATCGCGCGCGGTCTCGACGTCCTCGAGTTGACGCCCAGCCCGCTGCTCACGCAGAACGAAATCGATGCGGCGAAGTCGGTGCACCTGACGTATCTCAACGTGCAGGGTCAGCCCAAGTACACGTGGCCGCCCAGCTTCGCGCTGGCGCGCGCGTACGTCGACCAGCTCGAGCGGTCGAACGGCCTGTCGGCGGACCAGCTCAAGTCCGTTCGCCAGTCGTTAGGCAGCGCCGAGCAGGCGTCGGGGGACTCGAGGAAAACGGCGTTGACGCAGCTCGCGTCGCAGATCGAGGGCGATGCGAACGGCTCGTCGGACGCCGCTAAGGTGCACACCCTGGCGTCGGCGGTGCGGGATCTGGCGGGCGGCGGGATGTAATCGCGGGTGCCTAACGCCACGCTTCGTCCGCTGAAGCGTGCAAACGACCCGGTGCGCTGGATGCGCGCCGGGTCGTTGCGCGCGCGCTACTGATGCACGCGTCGCAGCCTGCGGTCGCGCTGCTGCTTGCCGCGGTTGCCTTCGTGGCCGCCACGCTGGCCGCCGTGACCGGATTCGGCGGCGCGGCCGTGTTGTTGCCCGTGCTCATCGCCGTCTTCGGCACGCGCGAAGCAATCCCTATCCTCACGGTGGCGCAGCTCATTGGCAACGGAAGCCGCGTGTGGTTCAATCGACGCCTGGTCGACTGGCGGGTGGTCGGTTGGTTCGCAATCGGTGCGGTGCCCTTCGCGTTCGCCGGTGGGTTGTTGTTCGCGCGCGCGCCGCTGCAGCCGCTCACGAGACTGCTCGGCGCGTTTCTGATTCTCGTGGTGGTGTGGCGCCGGTTGCATCCGGGACCACCGCGGCGGCCGCCGATCAGAAGCTTCGCCGCCATCGGCGCCGGCGCCAGTTTCCTTTCCGCGCTGCTGGGCAGTGTCGGGCCGATCATGGCGCCGTTCTTTCTCGCGTTCGGGTTGGTCAAAGGCGCCTACATCGGCACCGAAGCAATGTCGACAGTGGTCATGCACGTCGTGAAGCTCGGCGCATACGGGCAGGGCGCGCTGCTCACTCCGACGGCAACCATTGCTGGAGTCGCGCTCGGACCGATCATGATCCTCGGCTCATGGGTCGGAAAGCGCGTTGTCGATGTGCTGCCGGAGCGGGTGTTCGTGCTGTTGATCGAGATCACTCTCGTCGCGGCCGGGCTGCTGTTCCTGACCCGCGGGGCATAAGGCGCACTGCTAGCGCGGGCTCGCGGCGCTCACCTGCGAATGCGCGTCTGGACGGAACGCGGTGTACGGTCCACCTTGAGTGGAACGATGCCGGAGTGGCGCCGGCATCCACGCACACGGGAGACCTCACGAATGCGACGCATGTTGCAAACGGGCTTGGCGGCAGGGGCAGTCTTCACCGGGTGGGCGGCCTTCATCGCCGCGACGCGTCCCGCGCCGCAGCGCGCCGCCATTGCGTTAGGCAACGACTGGCCGCGGTTCGGCTGGGACGTCTCCGGCTCCGGCAGCTCGTCCGCCTCCACGGGCTTCGATGCACGCAACGTCACCGGCCTCACCGAGACGCGCGTGCCCATCGCGGGCACGGTCGACGCGGCGGCCATCTACCTGCACGGCATCGAGATCGGCGGCGCGTCGCACGATGCGTTCTTCGTCACCACGACGTACGGCAAGACCATCGCCGTGGATGCGGCGGCCGGCACCGTGCTGTGGACGTACACGCCGCCTAACTATGAGTCGTGGGCCGGCTCTAGGCAGATCACCAACGCGACGCCGGCGGCGGACCCGGATCGCCAATTCATTTACGCCGCCACGCCCGACGGACGCATCCAGAAGCTCGCCGTGTCCGACGGTCACGCGCTCTGGAGCACCGCCATCACGAAGCTCGCGCACCGCGAAAAGATCGCGTCATCGCTCAACTATTTTCACGGCCACGTGATCGCGACCACCGGCGGATACATCGGCGATGCGCCGCCCTACCAGGGACACGTCTCGATCCTCGATGCGTCCAACGGCGCACTGCTCCACACGTGGAACTCGCTCTGCAGCGATTCCACTGCCATGATCGATCCGACCACGTGTCCGGAGAGCGGCTCGGCGATCTGGGGCCGGACCGGCGCCGTGATCGATTCGACGACCGGCGACATCTACGTCGCGACCGGCAACGGCCGCTGGGACGGTCACCGGTTCTGGGGCGACGCCACCATCCGTCTCGATTCTTCGGCGACCAGGATACTGGGCAACTACACGCCGGAGAACACGCAGTCGCTCGACGAGACCGACACCGACGTCGGCTCGACGTCGCCGGCACTGTTAGGCGACGGATTCGTGGCGCAGGGCGGCAAGGACGGGACGATCAAGCTGCTGGACACGACGGTGATGCGGGGTGCGACGCCGCACAAGGGCGGCGAGCTGCAGAGCGTGTCGACCCCGTCGGGCGGGCGGCTTTTCACGGCGCTCACGGTAATGCACACGCCTAACGAAACGTGGCTCTTCGCCGCCGACAACGGCGGCACCGCGGCCTGGAGATTTCGCGACAAGAAACTCGTGCCGGCGTGGCAGAACAAGAACGCCGGCACCACGCCGGTCGTCGCCGGCGGCCTGCTGTATGTGTACGACCCGCACGGCGGGCTGCGGGTGTACGAGCCATCCTCGGGGAACTTAATCACGACGCTCGCCTGCGAGTCAGGCCACTGGAATTCGCCGATCGTGGTCGATGGCCGGATCGCGTTGCCGGAAGGCAATGCGAACGACCACGCCACAACCGGCTACCTGGACATCTGGCACAAGTAAGAGATTCGGCGGCCGGTCAGTAATTCCACGCGGCCGTCGATTCTCCCGCCGGAGCCTCCCGCTTCACCGCGTCCGCCATCTTCCGCACCATCTCGGCCCATGTATACGAGTGCCATCCGTGGCCCTTCATCGGACGGCCGTATGTGAAGTCGGCATCCGAATGCGGATTCGTGGTGCTGTCCACGAAGTTCTGGAAGTCGTAGACGGCGAGGTCCAGGTAATAATTGTCCATGTCGCCGGCGAAGAAGTGGAGCTTGCCGGCCAGCTTTGGGCCTAACGTCGGCCAGTTGCGTTGGGCATAGTCGCGGAGGTCGTAGCCGTGATCGCGCATGTACGCCGCCGTCTGGTGGTCGATCAGCCCCGTCTGCTTGTTCCACACCGGCACCGGGTAGCCGTCCGCGCCCACCGGGCCGTACACGGCTTCCCAGGCCTCGAGCTGATAGCCCGAACGTCCGTGGCTGCCTAACACATCTTCGAAGCGGCTCAGCTCGCGGGTCGTCAGCACCACCTGGCCTTCCACCGTGCGCTGGAACTGCCGCTCCGTGGTCGTGAACATCCCGTTGGGAATCTCGAACGCGCTGGTATCCGTGTAGATGTTCGTGAGCTGGTAGTGCCTGAAGTCGATGGGATCCGGCTGCAGCACCCATCCGCCGCCGAAGAAATCGGGATGCTGCAGCACGAGCGCCAGCGTCTGCCATCCGCTCGTGGACGCGCCTTCCACCTGCCGCGCGTACGGCTTGGGAATGATGCGAAAATGCTGCTCGAGGTAGGGAACCACTTCCTGCACGAAGGCGTCGCCGTACGGGCCGTCGTTCGCCGAATTCGTCGAGTACGAATCGGCAAAGTACGGCGTCGCCTGCTCGAGCGTCACCGCAATCACGCGCGGGAAGCTGTCCGATACCCACTGCTTGTAGAAGTCGTAGCCGCTTTCGAGCCCCGAGTTCGGGTTGATGCGCGCGCCGCGCCGCAGCTCCAACGGATTCTGCTCGCCGCCCCGGCGTTCCGACGCCGAGTCGGGATTGAACGAGAAGGGATCGGGGGCGTGGCCTAACGGAAACAGCAGCGGGTAGTACGTGTCGGGGTGCTCGGCGTATCCCTTGGGCAGGAGCACATCGGCATAGATGTACACCGGGTGCCCCCAGAACTTCGTGAGCAGTTGGCTCTGAATCTTCACGTGCTTGAGCCACTCCGTGTCCGCGGGCCGCGGCTCGACGGGAATCACATGGGTCACGGTGAGATGCACCGTGCTGTGCCCGTCGATGTGCACTTTCTGGACGTCGCTGTACAAGTTGCCGCCGGCGAAGTTGAAGAACTCCACGCGGCCGTCGCCCATGTGCACCCAGATCGTGTGGCCATCGCTGCGATGAAACTGCTGATAGACGTTCACCACCGCTTCGACGTAGTAATCGCCGGGCGGCAGCGCGGAGAGCTTCATCGGATAGCTCGACGCGGAATTGTCGACCACGGCCGTATGGCCGGCCGGCAGCTGGTTGAGATCCACGCCGAAAATTGCCGGCCCGCGCGGCGAGATCATGAGCCGCGGCTCAGGCTTCTCCACCTTGCTGACGGCGACGATCAGGCGCCCGGTGAGCGGACCGTCGTGCGCCGAAGGCGCGACCGTCACGTCGAACCGCGCCGACTGCGCGAAGGCACTGGCGCCGGCGACCATGAGCGCGGCTGCCGTTAGGCAAGCGCGCCTTTCCCACGTGCGGGTGTTCATCGCGATCCTCCGAGCGAATCGGCCGTGATGGTTCGCTTCACGCGACCCAGGGTGTCGAGGAATTGGATGCTGGCCGCGCCCGTCGAGTCGACCATGAGGCGCAACCGCGGACGGCCGTGCGGATCGTTCAGGCTGACCAACGAGCTCTGGTCGGCGTCGCGTCCGGCGAACAACCGGCGCGCGGCTAACGGATGGCCGCCGTTCTCCACGAAGGCCTTCATGGCCGAGTCGCGTCCCGCACCGGCGGGCATCTTGCGAAGCGAATCCTGCTTCTCGATGACGTGGAGAATCGGCACGTCCGCACGATCCGTGATCATGAGTCCGGATTGCGTGCGCTTATCGTTTTGCGAGTAGCGCAGCGTGACGGTTTCGTCGGACTCGTAGTGATCGAATGCAATGCCGCCGTCGGCGTGCACCTTGCCATCGACGGTGCGTCCGCCGAAGCCGATGCCGCCGTCCTCTTCACCTTCGTCGTTGAAGAAGATCATGCCCGCGCCCTTGGGCCGGCCCGGCACCACTTTGCCGTGAAACACCCAGCCGGGCGAGCGCGCGGCGTCGGAAATGGTCATACGCAGCTTGCCGTCGGGCTCGACGACATTGATGCGCTCGACGTCGATTTCCTGAAAGCGCGTGTGCGCCGACGCCTTCGTGAACGCGGCAAGCGACAGAACGCCGATGATGCTCGTGGACGCGACGACGTACGTCCGGAAGCCGAGCCATCGTGTGAGCGGCGTGAACGATTCGCGTATCATGTGGTCTCGGAGTGAAGGGAAAACGCGGCGCTCAGCGTGCGTCGCGATCATCGAGGCGGACTAACGGGCGGACGATGCGGATGCCGGCGAGGGCCGTCGAATCGTTCGACGATGCCTTGACGGCGGCGATCGCCTCCGCGTCCGACGGGCTCTTGCCGTCCACGCGCCAGAGGAAGAGGTAGCGGCCCTCCGGCATCGGAATCTCCACCGTCCAGTCGTCGCCGGTGCGGGTGGCCGGGATGGGCCGCGCCGTGAAGTTGCCGGCCAGCTCGACGCTCTTGGCGCTGGGCGAGTGCAGGGTGAAGCGCTCGGTCTCGCCCCAGTGCCGGCGCAGGAGAAAGTGATGGTCGGGATCCACCAGCACCCGCGTCACCGCGGCGGCGTCGTCCAACCGAACCGTGTCGGCGCGCGACGTCAGGTGCACCGCTTTGCGCACCGTATCGGCACCGGACACGATCGCGACGTCCAACGGCAAATCGAACAGCACGTCGGGTTGCGACTGCGTGACGACTAACGACGAGCCGTCCATGCGGGCATCGACGTCGGGAATGTACGTTCCGGCGAGCCAGGGCATGATGAACGACGTCAGATCGCGACCGGCCGCGCGCGACATGTCGGCGATGAACTCGGGATATCCGTGCGGGCCCTGCCCGTTGGTGGCGATGAACGCGCGCATCCCCGCATCGAACGTCGAATCGCCGAGCACGTAGTCGAGCTCGTGCAGGATCCAGGACCCCTTCGAGTAGTGGATACGGCCGTTGTCGGGGTTGTCGAGAATGCTCTGCTTGCCCTCGAACCCGCCCAGGAAGCCGGCGCGGTCGAGGCCGGTCACGTAGGAGGTGCGCATGCGCTCCCAGAACGCGCGCTCGGTGTCCTTCCCGTAAGCTGCGCCTAACAGGAGCGATTCGCAGAACGTGGCCCAGCCTTCCTGGAGGAAGTTGGCGGCGAGGCCGGACGAATTCATCGTCCAGCCGTGCGACACCTCGTGGCCGAACGCGAACGACGGCCCGAGTGCCGGTTCGTCTAGCACCGTCGCGCTGTCGCCGGAGATGACGGCGTTGTTCATCCGGACCTGCCAGCCGGTGTGGCCTAACTGGCGATCCTCCACCACCGCCAGGTACTTCGACGGCGCCTGCGGTTCGCCGAACCGCGGGACGAGCACGTGGTACACGAAGCCGGCCGTCTTGGCGATCGTGTCCGGCGAGAAATGGAAGCCGGGCGCGAAAAACGTCTCGAGCGTGAACTCGCCCTTGTTCACCGATTGCGTGACGGGCGTCCAGTCGCGGTCGTAGAGCAACGCGAGCAAGAACTGCGGATGAATGCTCGTGCCGTGCACCGTCCGCACGCCGCCCTTGACGCCTTCCGTTTGCGGGACCGACGTCGTCAGCCGATACTGCGCGGGGATGGTGGCCGTGACCGTGAGCTGGCTGAAGTCGTTCCCGCTATCGTAGTTGAAGAACGGATGCCAGGCGTCGGTGTTGTTCATGGCGCCGTACGCGGGCATGGTATCGGGAGACATAGCCGGCGCCACGTTTGCCGAGTCGCCTGTCGCGGGCTTCGCCTGGCGTTGGGCCGGGATCGCGTAGGAGAGCACGAGCTGGGAGTGCGCCGGCGCGTGCCGGCCCCGCGTGTCCACCCACAGGACCCCGCCGCCTAACGAATAGGGGACGGTCGCGCCGTTCAACCGGACCGTGTGCAGCTCGGTGGCGTTGTTGAGGCGCGTCGCGAATCCGTACGGGCTGCCCGGGTCGATCGTGAGCGTGTCCACCACGCGGCTCACGCGACCCGGCTGGATGTCGACGTGCAGCACCTGCGCGCGAATGTAGTTGAGGGTGTCGAACGGAATCTGGCGCGTGAGCAGCCAGGTGCCGCCGTTGCGATGCGCTTCGTACAGCCCCGACAGGCGCCGCACGCGGTTGGTTTCATCGGAGCCGGTTTCGATGCCCGTGGACCGTCCCTCGTGCACTGTGCCGGTGATGAGGAGCACGGCCCGCGAGGCGTTGGACCAGACGACGCGTCCGGGTCCCGGTGTGCGCAGCAGCTTGCGTTGGGCAGCACCCTGGACCACCGCTCTGCCTAACGGATCGGGGTAGACGCTGTCGAACGCTTCCGGCGTGCCGGTGGCGAACCGCGCCAGCACGAGGCGCACCAGCGCGCCCGGCGATGGAGCGCCGGTCTGCACCGGCGCCGGCATCTCGACGGTGGTCGGGAAGCGCGGCGGAGCCGGCGCCGCTGCCTGCGCGGCGAGCGGGGCGGCGCCTAACGCCAGGAGCGCGGCCAGCGGGAACACGGGTGATGCCTTGGGCATGAGAACGGGCCTGTGCGGGGTCGGGATGGCGGAATGGTGGCGTCAGTGCGCGCCGCGTTCGCTGTCGGACGGAATGCGGTAGGTGACGCGGCCCAACGAATCGAGGAGCTGGATCGACGGCGCGCCGAGCGAGTCGACGCTGAGCAGGATGCGGGTGCGCCCGGCCGGATCGTTCAACCGGACCGTCGCGGCCTTCTCGGCGCCCTTCCCGATGAGGATGCGCGAGGCCGGTGTCAGGCCGCTGTCGATCGCGAACTGTCGTACCGCGCGCATCGCGCTGTCGCGCGCCGCGCCGGCGGGCAGTTGCATCGCTCGCATCGCGCGATCGAGCATGGGCGCCATCGGCTTCTCCGGTCGATCGATAACGCGGAGGCCGACCCAATCGGTGTGCTTGGGACCTCCCTCGTAGGAGAGCTGAACCGTTTGGTCTTGCCGCCACTGGTCCATCGTCAGCGACGCGCCGGCTTCGAATCCGTCGGCGAGTTTCTTCCCGTTCCAGATCAGGCCGCCATCTTCGTCGCCCTGATCGTTGAAGAAGATCATGCCGGCCGGTTTGGCGCCGCTGCGGAGCGGGTAAGTCTTCCCGTCGATCACCGGATCGGGGAAATGCTGCTTGTTCGAAATCGCGAGCCGGATGGTTCCGTCGGGCTCACGGATGTTGATCCGGCCGACGTCGATGACGTCGAACTTGGCGGCCGAGGCGGTAGGACGGACGAGCCCGGTGAACGCGGCAGCAACTACTATAATGAGTGCGCCGAGGGTGACCGCATTGAGGCGGCGGAGCCTCCGGATTTCGCGTTGGAGCTGCTGGTCCATGGTAAGTGACTCCGGCGGCGGCAGTTGGGGGGAGGGGAAGCAGGGAGAAGGGCCTGGTGAAACGTCAGTCTGGCGCGTCGGAAGGGCGGGCGTTATCATTTGTCCGGACCAATAGTAATTTGTCCGTATCAATAACGAAAGACTGCGCGCTGTTGGGCTGTCCCGTCGTTCCGTTGGTCCTAGGCACCTACCGCACGTCGTCCGTCCGCTCATCCCAGTCCGGTTCACCCGTCCACGAGGTTCCACCCTTGCCCAACATCAAGTGAGGAACGGTACCATGGGTCTCCGCATAGCGCTCGCACTCTCGCTGCTCGCGGGCGGCACGATGGTCGCCGAGTCGTTGCCGGCGCAGCAGCCGGCGACGGCGGCCGCGCTCGAGTCGTCGCCCGGGTTCGCGACCGGCGCGCCCACGCCGCGCCTAACCGAACGGCGGGCGCCCGGCACCATCTCCGGAAAGATCACCGACGTCAAGACGGGTGAGCCGCTGGCCGCCGCCGGCGTGCGCCTCGAAGGCACCGAGTTAGGCGGCATCAGCGGCGAGGACGGCACCTACCGCATCGCCCGCGTGCCCGCCGGTTCGTACACGCTCGTCGTGCGGCGCATCGGCTACGCGCCGCAAACGAAGCAGATCACGATGGCCGAGGATGGCGCCGTCACCGCCGATTTCGCGCTCCGGATCAGCGCCACCGAGCTGCAAGCGATCGTCGTCACTGGCACGGCGGGCAACCAGACGCGCGAAGCGCAGGGCGCGCCGGCCACGTCGATCGACGCATCGGATGTCACGTCCAAGGCGCCGATCGTCAATGTTACCGACGTGCTGCAAGGGCGCGTCGCCGGCGTCAACGTGACCTCGTCCTCCGGGACGATCGGCGCGGCGCCGCGCATCCAGATCCGCGGTCCCGCATCCATTTCGCTGTCGAACGCGCCGCTCGTGTTCATCGACGGCGTCCGCGTCGAGAGCGGCGCGCGCGAAGACGTCGGTAGCGGGTTCCACGGCCTCGAAGGCTTGGGCGGCCAGACCGTGACCGCGCTCAACGACATCAACCCCGACGACATCGCGAGCATCGAAGTCGTCAAGGGCCCCGCTGCGGCCACGCTCTACGGCGCCGATGCGTCAGCGGGCGTGATCCAGATCATCACCAAGAAGGGCCAGTTAGGCTCGCACAAGTTCACGCAGAGCATCGGCGTCGAATACGACCAGGTGAAGCCCAACTTCACGCCGTTGTCGGTGTTCGGCACGTGCAGCGCGTCCGATACCGCGCCCGGCGGCGCCGATCTGTGCCTCAACAAGCCGGTGGGCAGCGTCATTTCCGCCAATCCGCTCGTCGATGCCGGCGTGTTCCGCAACGGCAACCTCAAGTCGGTCGACTACAGCGCGCGCGGCGGCGGCGACTCATTCGGCTACTTCGTGTCCGGCAGCGTGAGCAACGAACTCGGCACCGAGGCGAGCAACTACTACTATCGCCGCACCGGACGCTCGAGCTTCAACTGGGTGGTGAACCCGGAGTTGAGCTTCGACGCATCGGTGGGCCTCGCCTACAATGCCTATCGTATTCCGCAGGGCGACGACGGCACGTACGGCTACCTGACGCAGGGCTACTTTCTCTCCAGTCCATTCGCCGTCACCGTCAACCCCGACGGCACGCGGTCCGGCGGCACGAGCACGCCGATCGAAGGATTGGAGGCGATCCAGGACAAGCTCACCACCCTGCGCTTCACGCCCACGGCCACGGCCCATTACAACCCGTTCAGCTGGCTCACCAACCGCCTAACGATCGGCGGCGACCTGTCGTCCACCGAAGGGTTCACGTTCTTCCCGAAAAACAACGGGAACTGGTACACGGGCGACCAGGCCAACGGCTACGTCGAGGACGTGCAGAATCCGATCCATATCTATACGATCGACTACCTCGGCGACATCAAACTGAAGTTCGGCAGCGACGGGCACATCGCGTCCGACCTCTCCTTCGGCAGCCAGTACATCAACACCGTCAACAACAACCTGCTCGGCATCGGCATCGGGCTGGCCGACAATTCGTCCAACCTCGTGTCGTCGGCCGCGTCGAGCGAGTCGCACCAGACGTTCGCGCAGTCGAAATCGTTGGGCTTCCTGGCGCAGGAAGGTCTCGCGTTCGGCCAGACGCTGTTCCTCCAGTTAGGCGCACGCGTCGACAAGAACTCGTCGTTCGGCCAGGACTACGGCGCGTTCTTCCTGCCCAAGGTCGGCGCCTCGTACGTGATGTCGCAGGAGCCGTTCTGGCAGTCGCTGTCGTCGGTCGTCTCGACGTTCCGGCTGCGGGCGGCCTACGGCACGACCGGTCGCGCGCCCGATCCCGGCGCGTCACTCCGCACGTATGAGCCGTTTCCGTTTGTCACGCCGTCCGGCGGCGTCGGGCCTGGCCTCATCCAGCTGAGCCCCGGCAACCCGCATCTCAAGCCGGAACGCGGGACCGAGTTCGAGGCTGGATTCGACGCGGGCTTCTTCCAGGATCGCGCCGGCGTCGAGCTCACCTACTTCGACAAGAAGACCAAAGATCTGCTGCTCCAGGAGCCGCTCGCCCCGTCGCTGGCGTTCCTCGCGAATCCGTTCGTCAACGCGGGCAGCGTCGACAACCGCGGTCTCGAGCTGCTTCTCCGCGCGACGCCGATCAGCAACAAGACGGCGACGTGGGACATGACGTTCACCGCCAATACGCTGAAGAACCGTCTGCTCAGCCTGGGCGACATCACGATCCCCAATGTGAGCGAGATCAGCCCCGACCTCACGCTCCGCTACGTCGTTGGGCAGCCGCTCTCCGCGTGGTACTCGAGCAAGATCATCAAGGTCGACACGGCTGCCGGTTTTGCAACGGTGACCAACACACCGGTCTTCGATGGGCCGCAGTTCCCGACCTTCCAGGCCAACTTCGCCAACACCGTTACCCTGTTCCGCAACTTGCGCCTGTACGCGTCGTTCAGCGGCCAGAGCGGCGGCAAGATCCTGAACCTCACACCGCTCTTGCAGGACCTCACCTTTACCTCGGCGGGCACGAACCTGCCGGCGGGTAAAGGCGGCTATACGAAGGCGCAGTTCATCGAGCGCTTCGGGCCGTTCCAAACGGCCGACGGAACACCGGTCCCGCTCGTGCTCGATCACTACGTCCAACCGACCGATTTCATCCGGCTGCAGGAGTTGTCGGCCACGCTCTCGCTGCCTAACGATCTGGCCGCGCGCATGCACGCGACCGCGGCATCGATCACGTTCGCCGGCCGGAACCTCGCGCTGTGGAAGAGCAGCAAGTTCACGGGCTTCGATCCGGAGATGCTCTCCAACACCGAACGCAGTGAAGGCTCATTGCAATTTGCGACAACGGAGGAATTCACCGTGCCGCAGACCCGCCGCTTCGTTGTGCGGCTCAACCTCGAGTTCTGAGAGACACCACCATGACCACACTTTCCAGATGGATGCGTGCAACGGTCCTGATCGGCGTGGCGGTGATCGGACTCGCCTCGTGCAGCATGAACGTCGACAACCCGTCGGTCATCGACGCGGGCAAGTTCAACCCCAACTCCGATGGCGCGACGTTGGCGCTGTCGGCGCAGACGAACTTCTACATTGCCTTCCAGAGCGTCGCGCTGTTCGGCGGCCTCATCTCGGAGGAAGTGTGGACCGGCGCCGCGCGCCTGCAGACAAACCGCCTGGCCGCGCGCAACTTCGCCAGCAGCGACGACATCAACGCTGACTTTTTCGCGCCACTGAGTCTCGCGATTGCGTCGAATCAGAACGCCGTCTCGGTGCTCGTGAAAGGGGCGAACGCATCGACGGATCTCAACCTCGCCACTGCGGCGATGAACCTCGGCTTCTCCCTCGACCTGACGGCCGAGACGATGTGCTCCTCCGTCATTCAAGGCGGTCCGGAGCTCAGCGACACGCAGCTGCTCGACACCGCGGTCACGGCCTTCACGCAAGCCATTACCATTGCGTCGGCCGCGGGACCGGGCGGGGCGACGATCGTGAGCGGGTCGAACGTCGGACTGGCCCGCGCATATCTGCAGCTGGGAGATTGGACCAACGCCGCCGCCACTGCGGCGCTCGTCCCGCCGGACTTCGTCATCAATGTGGTCACGTCGGCCAATACCGGTACGCTGTCGACGCTCGGCAATACGTTCTTCTTCAACGCACTGGAAGGACAGATCGTCGCGCCGCAGCTGTACCGGATTGGCGACCCGCGGATGCCGATCGACAGCACGACGCCCGGGGTGACGCTCAACCACCAGCCGTACGTCATCCAGGCAAAGTACACGAGTTACGGCGATCCGATTCGGTTAGGCTCAGGACTCGAAGCGCAGTACATCAAGGCGGAAGCGGAGCTTCACGGTAGCGCTTCGACGTCGGACGCGCTGGCGCTCATCGGCGCGCGCCGCGCGGCAGGGAACCAGCCCGCGTACACGGGCGGTACCGACACGCTGTCGGTGTTGTCCGAGCTGCTCAACCAGCGGGCCCGCGACTTCTGGATGGAAGGCAAGAAGTTAGGCGACATCCGCCGCAATCCGTCGGTGCCGCTGACCGCCATCCTCACCGATCCCGTGGGCGCGCCGTTCTACACGAACTCGGGCGGCGGCCCGTTCGGCAGCAATTTCTGCACGCCGATTCCGCCGGAGGAGACGAACGCCAACCCGAATTTCTGAGCGGAGGCCAATGCTCAGAGCCGTCGGGATGGGAGTGCGAAGTGCTGCAGTAGCCGCGGTGCCGGTGCTGGCCCTGGCGCTCATGGGGCCGGCACGGGCGCGCGCGGAGCAAGAAACGCCTAACGTAAGCGACAGGCCGGCGACGTACGATTCGTCGGCCTTTGCCGCGCTCAGGTGGCGCGAGATCGGCCCCTTCCGCGGCGGGCGCTCGGCGACCGTCGCCGGGTCGGCCTCCAGGCCTAACGAGTACTACATGGGCACCACCGGCGGCGGCGTCTTCAAGACGACCGACGGTGGTGAAACGTGGAATCCCGTCACCGACAAGTATTTCGGCGGGACCATCGGCGCCATTGCCGTCAGCCCGTCCAACCCCGACATCGTCTACGTCGGCACCGGCGAGTACGACATCCGCGGCAACGTCTCGCACGGCGACGGGATGTTCAAGACGACGGATGCCGGCAAGACGTGGCACTTCGCCGGACTCGGCGACTCGCGGCAGATCGCGCGCGTGCGCGTCGACCCCCGCGACCCGAACGTCGTCTACGCCGCGGTCCTGGGCCACGTCTGGGCGCCGGACTCCGCGCGCGGGATCTACAAGTCGACAGACGGCGGCGCGCACTGGCGCAATACGCTCTTTCGGAACGACTCCACCGGCGCGATCGAGCTCGTGCTCGATCCGTCCAACCCCGACATTCTCTACGCGGCGCTGTGGCAGGCCGGCCGCACGCCGTGGCTGCTGTCGTCGGGCGGCGCCGGCAGCGGCATCTTCAAGTCCACCGATGCGGGCGAACACTGGACCGAGCTCACGCACGCGCCCGGGCTGCCTAACGGAGTGATCGGCAACATCGGGCTCGCGGTCTCGGCCGCCGCGCCCAACCGCGTCTGGGCGCTCGTCGAAGCCGACTCGGGCGGCGTGTTCCGCTCCGACGACGCCGGCGCCAGCTGGCACCGCACCAACGACGAACGCAAGCTCCGCCAGCGCGCGTGGTACTTCTCGCGCATCTTCGCCGACCCGAAGGACTCGAATCGCGTGTACGTGCTCAACGTGCACGTGTTCCGGTCCGATGACGGCGGCGTGAAGTTCGACACCGCGATCGCGACGCCATCCACCGACAACCACGACCTGTGGATCGCCCCCAACGATCCGCAGCGCATGGCCGAGGCCAACGACGGCGGGGCCACGGTCTCGATCAACGGCGGCCGCTCGTGGCTGCCGGAAACGCAACCGACGGCGCAGTTCTACCACGTCGAAACGACCAACGACTTCCCGTACGAGGTGTGCGGCGCCCAGCAGGATGCCGGCACGCTCTGCGGTCCTACGCGTTGGGATGGCGGCATCGACATCGGCCAGTGGCAGGACGTGGGCGGCGGCGAAAGCGGCTACATCGTCGCGCGCGCCGATTCGCCTAACGTCGTTTTCGCCGGCTCGTACGACGGCCGCCTGACGCGCCTCGATCGCCGCACGCATCAGATGACCGTGGTCAGCCCCTGGCCCGACAATCCGATGGGCTACAGCGCCGGCGACATCAAGTACCGCTTTCAGTGGACGTACCCGCTGGCGATGTCGCCCCGTGATTCGAACACGCTCTACGCCGGGGCACAGGTGCTGTTCCGTTCGCGCAATGACGGACACAGCTGGCAGGTGATCAGCCCCGATCTCACGCGACACGACCCGCGCACGTTAGGCCCGTCGGGCGGTCCGATCACGAAGGACCAGACGTCGGTCGAATACTACGGAACGATCTTCGCCATCGCCCCATCGCCGGTCGCGGCCAACGAGATCTGGACCGGCTCCGACGACGGCATGATTTATCTCACCCGCAACGGCGGGGCGACATGGACCAACGTGACGCCGCCGAGTCTGCCGGAGTGGATGCGGATCTCGATCATCGAGCCGTCGCACTTCGATGCCGGCACGGCGTACGTCGCGGCGAATCACTACCAGATGGATGATCTCCGTCCGTATCTGTACAAGACCACGGACTACGGCAAACACTGGACGTCGATCGCGGCCGGCATCCCGTCCACCGAATTCACGCGCGTGATCCGGGAAGATCCCGAGCGCCGCGGCCTGCTGTACGTCGGCACGGAGCGCGGCATCTGGGTGTCGTTCGATGATGGTGGACACTGGCAGTCGCTCCGCCGCAATCTGCCCATCGTTCCGGTCCACGATCTCGCGATCAAGAACGGCGACCTCATCGCCGCCACGCACGGACGCGGATTCTGGGTGTTGGACGACATCTCGCCGCTCCGCCAGCTCACGCCCGCCATCCTTGCGCGCGATGCATACTTGTTCGCGCCGCGTCCGGTCTATCGCGCCATGTTCTCCGGCGGCCCGACCAACGGAGCGCAACACGACGCCGGTCCGCCCAAAGCGGGCAACCCGCGCTCGGGCGCGATCGTGTACTACTGGTTGCGTTCGCCTAACGACAGCATCAGCCTCGACTTTCTCGACGCCGGCGGCCGCGTCCTCCGCTCGTTCCACAGCAAAGCGGCAACTGCTGCCGATACCTCGAGCGGCGTCGAAGATGTGGAGGTCCCGGTGCGGCGCCAGCCGGTCGCGCCCAACAAGGCAGGGCTGAACACGTTCGCGTGGGACCTGCGCATGCCGGATCCGGCATCGTTCAAAGGCATGGTGTTGTGGGCCGGGAATCCGGTCGGGCCGCGCGTCGTCCCGGGCCGCTATGGCGTGCGTCTCACGGCAAACGGCCACGTCCAAACGCAGTGGTTCGTGCTGCGCCCCGATCCCCGATCGAATGCGACGCAGGCGGATCTCGCCGCGCAGTTTGCGCTGCTCACACATATTGCCGACACGATCAGCGCCGCGAACAACGCCGTGAAATCGATTCGCAGCGTGCGCGCGCAGCTCGAGGCGCGCGCGTCGCAGCTCGGCGACGCCAAAGAAAGCGCTGCCGCGCTCCAGGACTCGTTGTCGAACATCGAACAATCGATCTACCAGGTTCGCACCCGCGCCAGCGAAGACCCGCTCAACTATCCCATCGGCCTCAACGACAAACTGGCCGAGCTCGCGGCCTACACCGGGGAAGGGAACGCGCGGCCGACGGCACAGGATGACGCCGTGTTCACCGAGCTCGCCACGCGACTGGCCGCGCAGCTGCGCCGGCTCCGCGTCTCGTTAGGCGGCCTCGAGGCGATCAATGCCGCGTTGAACAGGGCCGGCGCATCGCCCATCGTTGCCGGCATCCATGCGCAGTGATGGCGCAGCGCCGCATCTACGCTCATGACCAGGCGGACAAAGCACGGACACGACGGACACCGCACCGATCGATCCGTGCAGCGTCCGTCGTGTCTGTGCTGTGCCCGTGTCTTCATGAGCGTAGATGCCAGCCTCAAATTTTCTCGACGCACGCACGCGCGTCGCTTTCCGCTCTCGATTCGTCATGCTCATGGCTGACTCCATCATCGCCCGTCGCTGCACGATGCTTGCCGCCTGCGCCGCCGTTGCCGTCGCATTTCCGGCAGCCGCCCAACGCGGCCCGGTGTTCGACGTCTCCTTCCCGGCTTCCGCGCACCAGGGCCCGATCACTGGACGCGTCCTGCTGTTCCTGTCTGACGACAGCACGCCGGCGCCGCGGTTCCAGGGCGGCGCCCTCGGCGCCAACGGTCCGGTGTTCGGCGCCGACGTGTCGCAACTGACGCCTAACACCAGCGCCCGGCTCGATGGCGCGACGCACGGCTTCCCATTCGCCACGTTGGGCGACGTGCCGCCGGGCGACTACTACGCCCAGGCGGTGATGAACGTCTACACGCAAGTGCACCGCGCCGATGGACACACCATCTGGGTGCACCTGGACCAGTGGGAAGGACAGCAGTACGGCGACTCGCCCGGCAACCTCGTCAGCGGCATCGTGCGCGTGCACATCGGCAAGCGATCGACATCCCCGACGCATCTGTCGCTCGCCACCGTGCTCCCCCCGATACAGGTGCCGTCGGACACCAAGTGTATCAAGCACATCAAGATCCAGAGTGCCTTACTGACCAAATTCTGGGGACATCCGATGTACCTCGGCGCCGTCGTCCTGCTGCCGAAGGGCTACGACGAGCATCCCGACGTATCGTATCCGGTGGACTACGAACAGGATCACTTCAGCCTCGCGCCACCGTACCATTTCCAGGAGGAAGCCGTCCAGCCCGCCGACTCCAACGTCGTTGGGCATCGCGCGTGGGTCGTGAATCTTCGCCGCGTGGAAGGCTACAGGCTCTACCAGGATTGGACGTCCGACGATTTTCCGCGGATGCTGATGGTGACGTTCCTCCATCCGACGCCGTATTTCGATGATTCCTATGCGGTGAACTCGGCGAACGACGGCCCGTACGGCGACGCGATCTTGACCGAGCTCATTCCGTACATCGAATCGCACTTTCGCATCATTCACCAACCGTATGCGCGCGTGTTGTCGGGCGGCTCGACCGGCGGCTGGGAGTCGCTCGCGCTCCAGGTCTATCATCCCGAATTCTTTGGCGGCGCCTGGGTCTACTACCCGGATCCGATCGACTTTCACCAGTGGGCGCTGATCGACATCTACAAGGACCCGAACGCGTTCACGCCGCCTAACGCCAAATGGGTGCTGCCCGAGCGGCCGATGTTCCGCAGCACCGACGGCCAGGTCCTCATCACCGAGCGCCAGTTGAGCCAGCTCGAGGCCGTGCTCGGTTCGCACGGCCGATCGGCCGAGCAGCAGGAAGCGTGGGAAGCAGTGTACGGTCCGGTGGGCGAGGATGGATATCCCAAGCCGCTGTGGGACAAAGCCACCGGCGCGATCGATCACAGCGTCGCCGAGTACATGCGCGACCACGGCTTCGATCTCACCGCGTACATGCAGACGCACTGGTCGACGATCGGTCCGCAGCTCGTCGGCAAGCTGCACTTCTACGCCGGCGACATGGACAACTTCTACCTCAACATGGCCGTCTACAAGGCGCAGGCATTCCTTGATTCCACGACCAGTCCGCGCGCCGAGGCCACGTTCGAGTATGGCCGGCCCATGAAGGGCCACGGCATCCGCCCAACGACAACCGGCGAGATGCTGCGCGCGATGGCGGCACAGATCGCCAGGAATGCGCCCGGCGGCGCGAGCACCGAAGCCTGGCACTACCGCTGAGCATCGCCAGCTAGTTAGGCGTTGACCACACTTACGCGACGGAGTTCCCATGGCCGGCGATCTGCGGTTCTTGAAAGGATACGCGTACGGCGCCACCACGCTGGTGATCGCACTTTCGATTGTGGCGTTCCGACAGGCGCGCAACCCGAAATTCGACACGATCGATGTTCAACGGATCAACATCGTCGAGGCCGATGGAACCCTGCGCATGACGCTGTCCGGTCACGACAAGCTGCCCGATCCAGTCATCGGCGGGAAATCGTATCCATTGCGCAGCGGCGACGGCGGCCGCGGCGCCGGCGTCATCTTCTTCAACGATGAAGGCAACGAGGATGGGGGCCTGACGTTCAACGGCAGGAAAACCGCCGACGGCTACGTCGCCGGAGCGGGACTCACGTTCGATCAATTCAACCAGGACGAGACCGTCACCCTCTCGTACCATGATCAGAACGGCGCGCGCGAAGCCGGGCTCGACATCCAGGATCGGCCTAACGTGCCCATTCAGGCCTTCGCCGAGAGCGCCATGGTGTACCGCAAGCTGCCGGACGGTCCGGACAAGACCCGGCGCTTCCAGGAATTCCGGAAGAACATGATCGCCAAGGGCGAATTCGGCAGCATATCGCGCGCATACATCGGCAAGGGCGTGGCCAAGGAATCCATCGTCATGCTGTCCGATCGCCAAGGGCATCCGCGCATCAAACTCATGGTCGATTCGCTCGGCACGCCGTCACTCCAGTTCCTCGACGCGGACGGCCGCGTCACGCAACGACTGCCCGAGGCGCACTGATCGCATGCGGTTCGCTCGACGTCTGACGCTTGTCTCTGTCGCGCTCGCGGTTGCCGCCTGCTCGACGCCGCCGCGCAGCGTGGCGCCCGTCGCCGCCGGCAGCGTGGGCGCGCCGACTCCGGATTCGCTTGGCACACTCTTCCTGAGCCGGTTCGCCACCGGCTCGCCGGCCGCCTTCGATAGCATCGACCCCGATTCGTTGGGCCGCGCGGTCGTGCACAGCGCTGCCCAACGCAAGCTCGCCCGCGAAGCCAGCACGATGCGCGTCGTCCGGCGCGATGCCCGGCGCGCGGTGCTCTTGCTCACCGGGATCGTCAAGGCAGGCAACGGCGGCGACGAAACGAATCTCGTCCGGCATTTCTCCGGCTTCTACGAAGCGGCGTTGCACGACGGCACGTGGCACATCGTGCGGCAGCTGCCCATCGATACCCTGAATTTCATCCATGGCCAGGTGCTGCACATCGATCTCGCGCCGGGCCGCGACATCCACGTCGAAGACACGTTGTCGGTGATCGTCGGCACCGAGTACGGCATGGCGGTGCGGCTCAACAACGATGTCCACATCGCGCGCCTGCGCTACGATGGCGACTCCGTGGCCTGGACGTTAGGCGGCGGCGTGCTCTGGATCGCGGCGCCTCGGCGCGGCCATGCGCAACTCGCGTTGTCGTACACGCTGCGCGACGCGAGCGGTCCATCGCGTGCCGTCGCTGCGTCGTCAGGAGACTCGCTGCCCGCGTACGGCGCCTTCCACAATACCGACGCCTGGCACCCGTTCTTCGATTACAACAGCGCCAACGACCTAGGCCCCGCCACGATGACGGTGCATCTGCCGGCTGAGTACTATCTCACCACGACGCTCCCGCAGCGGGACACGGTCATCGGCGGCGTGCGAACCGTAACCGGCCACAGCACGTATCCGACGTGGCTGTTGAGCATGATCTACGATCGCGACTGGCGCCCGGTCACCAGCGATGTGCGCGGCGTGACGTTCGAGACGTTCACGACTCCCGCGTTCCATTTTTCGCACGATTCGCTGGCCAAAGCGCTGCGGCCGATCGACAGCGTGCTCAACGCGCGGTTCGGCGGTCCGAACCCGCCGTACATCGCCGCCGTCGAAGACCGGGCCATCGGACCCCGCGGATTCTCCGTGCGCATGAACGAGGCGGTCGTGTCGGGAAGCAAGGCGGAGGAGCTGGTGGCGTTAGGCGTCCGCGGACCGTCGTTCGTCTTCGCGCACGAGGTGTCGCACGCCTGGACCATGAATGCCACGGGGCCGGCCGCCAACATGCTGCGCGAAGGCTGGGCCACGTTCGCCGAATCGGT
>DASUHB010000039.1 GCA_036273715.1 Gemmatimonadaceae bacterium | reverse complement strand
GGGCCACCGAGTAGGCCAGCACGCCGTACAACCCGACCGCCGCCAGCAACGTGGCCAAGAGGGCGAACGCCGCCGACAGCGTGCTGATCAGCCGGTCGAGGAACACGTTCTCCTTCACCTGCTGCGTCATCGTCTTGAGCTCTTCCACCGGCAAATTCGGGTCGATCGACTTGACGATCCTGGGAATCTCGCCGACCAACTGCTCGGTGCTGCCGGACGTGCGAACGTAATAGTGCGCGTAGCCCAGGGCGGTGTCCTGCGCCGCCGGCGTGAAGAAAACGGCCGGCACGGGCGCTTTCACGTCCCGGTAGGCGACGTCCGGAACCAGTCCGACGATTTCCATGTCGAGCGAATCACTCTCCACGGACATTCTCTTCCCCACCGCGTCGCCGCCTAACCCAAACTTTCTCGCAAAGGCCTGATTGACGATCGCGACCTTCGGCGATCCCGCTTCATCCGACGGCGTGAACTCGCGGCCGCTCAACAGCTTGACGCCGAACGTCTTGAAGTAGTCGGGCCCGATCTCGTTGAGCCGCGAATTGACGTCGGTGTCGGGTCCTTTCTTGAAGCCTTCCACCGACACGTTGTCGCCCCAACTACTGTTGGCCAGCGAAGGGATCATTGCCTCGGTCACGTTCGTCACGCCGGGCAGCGCAACCAATCGCTCGTGCACACGAGCCAGAAGCTGGCGTGCGTGCGCGTGATCGTAGCCGTTCAGCTCCGGCTCGACCACGAATGTAGCCATGCGGCCGACGCTGAAGCCGAGATGCACCTGCGTCACGTTGCGCAGACTCTTCACGAACAGACCGGCGGAGATCAGGAGCGCCATCGACAGAGCGATCTGTGCGGTGACCAACGACGACCGGAAGCGCGCCGCCGAGCGCGCACCCGAGTGCTTGCCCGTGCCGGCGCGAATCGTCGACGCGAGATCCGACCGCGTGCTGTTCAGGGCCGGGAACATGCCGAACAGCACGCCGGTGGCGATCGACAACAGCGCGGTGAATACCATCACCGAGCCGTGGAGGCCGAAGTCCATGACGCGCGAGGTATCGTTGGGCAGAATGCTCGCAATCAGGTGCAGCGTCCAATACGCGACGACGAGACTCATCGCGCCGCCGATCATCGCGAGGAGACACGACTCCGTGAGCAGTTGCCGAAGGAGCTGCGACCGCGTTGCGCCTAACGAAAGCCGCACGGCCATCTCAAGCGACCGGCCCGCACTGCGGGCCAGCAGCAAATTCGCAATGTTGGCGCAGGCGATGAGCAGCACGATGCTCGTCGTCGCCAACAGCAGCGTGAGCGGCGCTTTCACCTCCTGGGGCATCGAACTCTGTCCGCGGCGTCCATCCGTGAGCGTCAGCACTTCGGCGCGGAACCGCTTCATGGCCGCGTCGCTCATCTCCGTATGCAACGGCGCCTCGACGTCGTTGATGATCGGATGGTAGACCGCGTTCGCGAGTACCTGTGCCCGCTGCATCGATATGCCCGGCGCCAGACGGCCGAACACGTACACCCAGTACGTCAGCCGATTCGTCGTCAGGTCCGGAAAACCCGGAATCACGTCCCGTGCGATCAACGGCTGCATGGTGATCGGGACGTACACCATCGGCTCGATCCCGAGCGTGGTTCCCTCGAATCCCTTCGGCGCCACGCCGATGACGGTCATCGACTGCCCGTTGATCATGATCTGCTGCCCGACGACGTGCGGATCGGAACCAAGGTCATTCTGCCAATAGCGGTAGCCCAGCACCGCGACGAATTCCTCTCCGACGACGCGATCGTCGTCGACCCCGATCAACCGGCCGAGCGCCGGGCTCACGCCTAACGTCGGGAAATACGACCCCGAGACCAGCATGCCCTCACCACTCAAGGTCTGGTGACGATAGGCGACGTTCGCGTCGAACGAGCGATGCGCTGCAACGCTGCTGAATCCGGGATGCGCCCGCTCGAGGTCGCGGAACATCGGATAGTCGAAGATGACATCACAGTCGCCGGCTTCATTGCACGAGTTGTTGCCTGACGTCTGGCCTCCCGCGAGGTTGACCAGCCGTCCGGGATCGCGGACCGGCAGCGGCCGCAGCAGCAGCTCGTTGAACATGGAGTAAATCGCGGCGTTCGCTCCGATGCCGAGCGCGAGCGACAGGACGGCAACGAATGTGACGAACGGTGACTTGAGGAGGGTCCGGAACGCGAGCTTCAGGTTGGCCATGGCCGTGTCTCCGTACGGCGCGGTTCATCCGCGCCGTCTGCGTCCAATGCTGTCCGCCTTTCTTATTCGTACCGCAGCGCCTGCACCGGATCGATGCGCGACGCGCGCAGCGCCGGGATGTATCCCGAGGCGAGCGCGACGGCGGTGAGCACCGCCGCGGACAACGCCATCACCACCGGGTCGTGTCCCTTGAGCTCGAACAGCAGCGATTGCGCCGCGCGGCCTAACGCTATCGCGCCGGCGATACCGATCACGCCCCCGATCAACGTCATCACCGCGACCTGGCGCAGCACCATGAGCTGCACCGTGCCGCCGTCCGCGCCCAGCGCCATGCGCACGCCGATCTCGCGCGTCCGTTGGGCCACCGAGTAGGCCAGCACGCCGTACAACCCGACCGCC